>VEQJ01000056.1 GCA_018883285.1 Alphaproteobacteria bacterium | reverse complement strand
GTCCCACGCAGCACTATTTTCCCTATATTGGAATCCCAATTCATGGGATTTTTATTAAAATCTTCAAAACCAAGCACATTCAAATTGTTCTCATCAAAGCCAAAGCCAAAAAAAGCCAGGGTTTCGGCGTCTTTCAGCATTTCTTTGGCTCTTGCGGTGACCTTCTCATCTCTAGATTTGTTTTCGCCGATCACGCTGATATGTGGGGCGGCAATTTTAAGAGCCTTATCAAGTTTGGTTATCTCTTCTTTAGCAGAAGCCCATGGATCAGTATTTATTATGTTAATTTGATTTTGAGTTAGCTTGCTATCAATATTATCCCAGTTGCCATAGTTAGATAAGGGATCTAAAGGTTCTAGGGGATATCCAAATTTTCTGTTGTTCGTAATTTCTTGTTGAAAATTGTCGCGGATTTGGCCGTAGACATGAAGAATATTAAGTTTTTCTAGTACTGCTTGAGCACATTTCTCATTTAAGACCTTAAAGCTTTCATAAAGAAAATATTCTAATGAAACATCATAGTTGAAAGTGATTATGTGAAGGTTTTTGAGACTTTTTTTCAGAGCTGTTGTTAATCCATTCTCGTCCTGCTCTCCTTCCAATGCGCCGTCACTGAGTAGATCGTGCCGTAAATAGCGGTACCAATTATCTTCATAAGAGTTGATTCCATTTTTATCTTTAGCTAGGTTGCCATCTTGGTCTTTGATAGGTCTTGTAAAATTACCCCTGTCATCAATTTTTTTCTCGCAACGTAAAATAACTTCAGCAATCAGTTCGTGCCCCAATTGTATAAGCTGTTTATGTTGTTCAGTTCCGCCGCCATAAACTTGATGCAAAAAATAATCAATGTTAATTGGTTTGTATTTTCTTATATTGCCAATAAAAGTTTTTAAATTTTCTTCTTCTGGGCTTGATACTGTGTAGTCATATGGTTTCCACCTGTGTTCCCACAAATTTTTATTGTTAAGGCGATGGTTAGCTCTTTTCAACACCTCATCCACCAATCCCGCACCGGTGGGGTAGCCATAGGGGACGGAGGCGCCAGCGCCCAGGATTAAGACGGTTTTCTTGGCAAACATGGCCGCTGGCGTCCTTGGTTGAAGAGGTTACGCGGGGGTGGGGCGTGCTAAATCACAGCCCCGCAGCACCCCCCCCAAGACCCTACTGACAGGCCAGGCATTCCTCATAATTGTTGGAATTGTCGGCCTGAAGAATGGGATGGGTGGTGGGCAACATCGGCTCCTGCTCATCCGCATGCAACAGGGTAACGCGGCTTGATGCGGTTGGATCATTGGCCGCCGATGGTATGCCATTCTGGCTGGCGGGGCGGTTGTTGCCCTGCGCCATGGCGGGGGCGTTGCTGTTGTTCGCCACCACCTCCGACCGTTGCAGCGATTTGGATCGGCAGTAGTACAGGCTTTTGACCCCCTTGCGCCAGGCCGAAAAATGGATGTCGTGCAGATCCTTTTTGTGCACGTCGGCGGGCAGGAAAATGTTCAACGACTGCGCCTGGCAAATAAAGGGGGTGCGGTCGGCGGCATGTTCAATCAACCACCGCTGATCCAATTCAAAGGCGGTTTTGAACACCAGCTTTTCATCCTCTGTCAAAAAGTCCAGATGCTGCACCGACCCCTCATTCACCGTGATCGATGACCAGACATCGTCGGTGTTCTGCCCCTTTTCCTCTAACAATTTTACCAGGTTTTTGTTGCGGACGTTAAAGGATCCCGACAGGGTTTTTTGCATAAAGCTGTTGGCGGCAAAGGGTTCAATCCCCGGGCTGGAATTGCCACAGATAATCGAAATGCTGGCGGTTGGGGCAATCGCCAATTTGTTGGAAAAGCGTTCCATAATGCCATAGTCGGCGGCATCGGGGCACGCCCCCCGCTCATTGGCCAGCAATTTGGACACCCGATCCGATTCGGTCTTAATCTCGGCGAACATCCGCTTGTTCCAAACCTTGGCCATCACCGATTCCATCGGAATGCCGTTGGCCTGTAGGAAGGAGTGGTAGCCCATCACGCCCAGGCCGATGCTGCGTTCCCGCATGGCGGCATAGGTAGCGTGCGCCATGGTCGGCGGCGCGGAGTCAATGAAGTCCTGCAACACATTGTCCAGGAAACGGAAAATATCCTCATAGAATTGGCCATTACCGCTCCACTCCCGATAATATTCCAAGTTGACAGAGGACAGGCAGCAGACGGCGGTGCGTTTTTTGCCATA
This sequence comes from Alphaproteobacteria bacterium, assembly GCA_018883285.1. Lineage (GTDB taxonomy): Bacteria > Pseudomonadota > Alphaproteobacteria > CAISOG01 > CAISOG01 > CAISOG01. The sequence continues at coordinate 4,757 of VEQJ01000056.1, read as the reverse complement.
GCTGTCGATACCGGTGGGCAGGGTAATTTCGCTGCACAAATTGCTGGTTTTGACATGCAGCCCCGCCAGCTTGTGATGCTCTGGAATGGCGCGGTTGACATGGTCGATAAAGACAAAATACGGCTCCCCCGTTTCGATCCGCGCGGTTAGCAGGCGAATCCACAGGTCGCGCGCCGAAACCGTCCGCATCACCGCGCCGTTTTTCGGGCTGACCAGCGGCCAAGCCTCATCCAGCTCCACCGCCCGCATAAAGGAATCGGGAATCAACACCCCATGGTGCAGGTTGGGTGCCTTGCGGTTGGGATCGCCGCCGGTTGGCCGCCGCAGCTCAATAAATTCTTCGATTTCGGGATGGCGCACATCCAGGTAAACGGCGGCACTGCCCCGTCGCAAGCTGCCCTGACTGATGGCCAGGGTCAGGGAATCTTGTACCCGAATAAAGGGCACCACCCCGCTGGTTTTGCCATTGCCCTTAACCTTTTCGCCGATCGAGCGCAAATTGCCCCAATAGCTGCCAATCCCGCCACCGCGCGCCGCCAGCCAAACATTCTCATTCCACAGGTCAACAATCCCCTCCAGGGTGTCGTCGGCCTCATTCAAAAAGCAGGAGATGGGCAGGCCGCGCTGCGTTCCACCATTGCTGAGAACGGGGGTGGCAGGCATGAACCACATCTGGCTGATGTAATCATACAGCCGTTGGGCATGGTCACTGTTGTCGGCATAGTGGCTGGCCACCCGCCCGAACAAATCCTGATAGCTTTCGCCCGGCAATAAATAGCGGTCATCCAGCGTGGCGCGGCCAAAATCGGTCAACAGGGCATCACGCCGCCGATCCACGGTAATGACAATGCCGCGATCCGATTGCAAGCGGTCAAACATGGTGGGCTGGGCGGGCGGCTGGGCGGGCGCCTGGGCAGCAGACTGGCTGGCAGAGGCCTGCGAAGTTCCTGGCGCGGCATCGTGGGGTTGCGCCAAGGTTTGACCAGAGAAAAGATCCTCAGTGAAGGCTTGTGACATGGGGTAGGCTCCTAAATCATAAGAGGGGTATCAAAAGAGGGGGGAAAATCTGCTGATCATCCTTGGTTGGTGGGGGTCATTGCATCCAGGCCGCCTAACTGGTTGAAAAACCATATTTGGTGGTCTGGTTGTAATTTCCTTACCAGATATTGATGATAGCAGCCTTCCCCGAGACCGCAAGAGGCTGTCAGCATATTTTTGCCACAAATCGCCCAGGCTGTGGCTGGCGTGCAACTGTATGTAACAAATCGGTAACAATTTCAGGGCGTTGTGGTGGATAGCGGCAGGTTTTTGTGGATTGGCGCGGGGGGTGTTGTTTCATGCTGGCTGAGTCGCTACAATCGCCTGCTGGTGCGTTCCCGTAGCTCAGCTGGACAGAGCGAGCGTTTCCTAAACGCTAGGTCGGAGGTTCGAGACCTCCCGGGAACGCCAAGATATTTTTTTTAGGCTTGGCCGCGCTTTCACTTGTTACTTGGCCACACTCTCCTCTAATATAGTGTCATGACGATTATCGAATGCCCGCTTTGTGTATCCAAATTCCGCGCCCCAGAGGTTGCGGGGGGGCTGGTCGGTAAGCTGTTGAAATGTGCCCGCTGCGGCAATCAGTGGCGCTATGAGGGGGAGGGGGCTAAGGCAGCTGCAGCCCTGCGGGATATGCCCGCTGCGGATGAAGCGCCCACTATAACTGAGACCCCACCATTTGATTCCGATACGCTGGATCGCGATTTAGAAAATGAGGAGGGGGCTGCCGAACCGCAGGATCCTGAGTTTGCTGAATTGTCGGCCAGGTTGGCGAATGTTGAGGCCGATATTCCCGCGCAAATTGCGGCTGAGCGGCGTCAGAAAAAACGCGCCAGGCTGTGGATGCTGATTTTGTTGCTGGTGCTGGCTGCCAATAGCGCTATCGTGGTGCTGCGCGCCAAGGTGGTTGCCCTTTGGCCTGCCGCCGATCGGCTGTATGAATTGTTGGGGGTGGCGGTGCCCAGCCTGGGCGAGGGGTTGGTTATCCGCGATGTTGCCATTGAATTGGCCGCCGATGGCGAATCGACGATCCCGATGGTGGTTAAGGGGGTGGTGATTAACCAAAGCGACGTTCCTATCAGCCTGCCTGTTATCCAGGCAACCCTGCGTGGTAAGGATCGCCAACCCCTGCTGGCCTGGACGATTGCTGGCGATCATCCCGTGCTGCAGCCTGGCGATCAACGCCCATTTCAATCGCATTTGCCCGAATTGCTGGCTGAGGCCACGCAAGTGGCGCTCACCTTTGTGGATGCACCCAAAGAGTCTGCCGGCAGTACTGAGGCATCTGCAAACATCCCAAAGCCCGCTGAGGAACCCCCTGCGCCCGCGCCCGCCCACTAAAAAAAATTGCTGAAAAAGCATGGCCAGCCAAGCTGTTAGCCTGGAATAAGGGCGCTGGCATCGGTAAAAATTGAGATTCTGCATTTTCTAGGAAAATTTCCGCTTGACGGGCGCGCAAAACTTGCCTAAGTTCATTTTCCCGTCGCCACTGATTCGTTGGTTGCGACCTTCTTTGACCTGGTAAAGATTGCTAGCTCGAACATCAAAATTGTTTTTTGATGTTTCGCTTCATCACAACATATTCATCAGGGTTGTGATGATGATGGGCACATATATAATTCAAGTATGTGGCCATCGTGTATTTGCCTAAGTATAGGTAGATGCACAATTTATTATGCAAGCACTGCGCACAGACATATTGCTGTGCGTCATAACATTTACCTGTAAATTGGATTTTCAAAACAAACATTTTAAAAGCATCTGGTGGATGCCTTGGCAGAAAGAGGCGATGAAGGACGTGACAGGCTGCGATAAGCCTTGGGGAGCCGCCAATAGGCTTTGATCCGAGGATTTCCGAATGGGGAAACCCAGACCGTAAGGTCTATCTTATCCTGAATATATAGGGATAAGAAGCGAACCCGGGGAACTGAAACATCTAAGTACCCGGAGGAAAGGACATCAACCGAGACTCCGTTAGTAGTGGCGAGCGAACGCGGACCAGGCCAGTGGCCTATTGTTAAGAATCAGAAGCTGTTGGAAACCAGCGCCATAGTGGGTGATAGCCCCGTATGAGTAGAAAGACGATAGGTCCTTGAGTAGGGCGGAACACGTGAAATTCTGTCTGAACATGGGGGGACCATCCTCCAAGCCTAAGTACTCCTTTCTGACCGATAGTGAACCAGTACCGTGAGGGAAAGGCGAAAAGAACCCCGACAAGGGGAGTGAAATAGATCCTGAAACCGTATGCTTACAAGCAGTCGGAGCCGTCTTTATGGCGGTGACGGCGTACCTTTTGCATAATGAGTCAGCGAGTTTATGTCAGTAGCAAGCTTAAGCCGATAGGTGGAGGCGCAGCGAAAGCGAGTCCGAATAGGGCGTTTAGTTACTGGTATAAGACCCGAAACCGGGTGAGCTAGCCATGGACAGGTTGAAGGTGAGGTAAAACTCACTGAAGGACCGAACCATTCACTGTTGCAAAAGTGCTGGATGATCTGTGGCTAGGGGTGAAAGGCCAATCAAACCCGGAAATAGCTGGTTCTCCGCGAAAACTATTGAGGTAGTGCGTCGCGTGGTGACCTTGGGGGGTAGAGCACTGATTGGGCTAGGGGGGCGCGAGCCTTACCAAACCTTGTCAAACTCCGAATACCCAAGAGTTTAGCGCGGCAGACAGACTATGGGTGCTAAGGTCCGTAGTCGAGAGGGGAAGAGCCCAGATCGCAAGTTAAGGTCCCTAAATCACGGCTAAGTGTGAAAGGAGGTGGGACGGCCATGACAACCAGGAGGTTGGCTTAGAAGCAGCCATCCTTTAAAGAAAGCGTAACAGCTCACTGGTCTAATCAAGCTATCCTGCGCCGACAATGTAACGGGGCTAAAGCCGTGTACCGAAACTGCGGGTGTGTCATTTGACACGCAGTAGCGGAGTGTTCCCTAAGCCTGTGAAGGTTAACCGTGAGGTTGATTGGAGGTATGGGAAGTAAGAATGCTGACATGAGTAGCGACCAACCAGGTGAGAAACCTGGTCGCCGAAAATCCAAGGGTTCCTGCGCAAGGTTAATCCGCGCAGGGTGAGCCGGCACCTAAGACGAGGCCGAAAGGCGTAGCCGATGGAAACCAAGTTAATATTCTTGGGCCTGCTGGGAAGTGACGAATGGGATAGATTGTCTTCCGTTAACGGATTCGTGGAGGCAGTTAGTCCTGTTCCAGGAAATAGCCCCAGCTTATAGACCGTACCCTAAACCGACACAGGTGGATTGGTAGAGAATACCTAGGTGCTTGAGAGAACGATGCTGAAGGAACTAGGCAATCTGCTCGCGTAACTTCGGGATAAGCGAGACCTGCCCGGCGCAAGCTGGTGTCAGGTGGCACAGAGCAGGGGGTTGCGACTGTTTAACAAAAACACAGGGCTCTGCAAAGTCGAAAGACGACGTATAGGGCCTGACGCCTGCCCGGTGCTGGAAGGTTAAGAGGAGATGTGCAAGCATTGAATTGAAGCCCCAGTAAACGGCGGCCGTAACTATAACGGTCCTAAGGTAGCGAAATTCCTTGTCGGGTAAGTTCCGACCTGCACGAATGGCGTAACGACTTCCCCACTGTCTCCAACATCAACTCAGTGAAATTGGATTCCCCGTGAAGATACGGGGTACCCGCGGTTAGACGGAAAGACCCCGTGCACCTTTACTACAGCTTTGCCGTGGTGTTAGGACGTTTCTGTGTAGGAT
>VEQJ01000332.1 GCA_018883285.1 Alphaproteobacteria bacterium | reverse complement strand
TCATGGGCGCTGGCAGCGGTCCACGCACGGGCACCACCGCCGCTCCTGGCACTGCCGCTGATTTTGTCGTGAATGTTGGCGACCGCGTCTTTTTTGATTTTGACAAATCCGACATCAAATCTGATGCCCAGCAAGTTTTGGATCGTCAAGCTGCTTGGTTAAAGCAATATGCCTCAACCAAAGTGGTGATCGAAGGTCACTGCGATGAGCGTGGTACCCGTGAATACAACCTAGCGCTGGGTGAGCGTCGTGCGACCGCTGCCAAAAACTACTTGGTCAGCAAAGGCATCGATGCCAAGCGTTTGCAAACCATCAGCTATGGTAAAGAGCGCCCAGCCGTGTTGGGTTCTAACGAAGCCTCCTGGAGCCAAAACCGTCGTTCGGTTACCGTTGTCCAGGAAGCTGGTGCAAACGTAATGTAATGATGACCATCTGCGAACACTTTTTAGGATAAGCGGATGAGCATGATGCAAATCAACTTTAGGGCGGTCTTCATGGCCGCCCTATTGTTTGCGGGGTCTGGCGCATTGCCACAAGCGGCATGGGCGCAAGGCTCTGACAGTCCCGAACTGCAAAGCGTGGTTGAACGGCTGAACCGTTTGGATCGCGATATGACCACCCTTAGGCGGCAAACCTTTCGGGGTGAGGGGGGCAGCGCCTCTGGCGGCGGTGCAGGAGCTATCGACACCTCCTCACAAATGAATGACAGCCTGACCAGTCGGGTTAGCGACCTTGAGTCCGCCCTGCAAAACTTAACTGGCCAGTTAGAGCAACAAGTTTTCCAAGTCCGCCAAGAAAATACCCAGCTTAAAGAGCGGGTTGGCGATCTGGAAGGGCGCTTAAGAAAATTGGAATCGGCGGCGGCAACGCCCCCCGCCCACAGTGCGGTTGCCCCGCCCGCTACCGCGGCAACCACTCCGACCCCGACAGCCCCTGCTGCGACAGGTGCGGCGGAAACCGCGGCAACCACTACCGCAACAGCTGCGGAAAAAGCCCCACAGCAGCCCGCAACCGTCGCGGGTCAATTGGGCAATCTGAAAACCGATGCTAAGGGGCGCACCAAGGCCAGTTTTGAGCCAAAGGTTATTTCGGGTGCTACCCCACCTGCTAACGCCTCTATCCCCGAAACGGAGCAGACGCTGGCCAATGCTGGAGCCAACGCTGCACGCCCTGCGGCCAACACGGCGGCGGGTGCGGCCAAACCCACGGATGCTAAGGGCGCTGCTGCTGCCGCTGCCGCTGGTGGCACCCCGCGGGAGCAGTACAATCGGGCGTTCTCTTATTTGCAGCAACGCAATTATGCCGAGGCCGAAAAGACCTTCAAAAGCTTTGTGGCCGCCAATCCCAATGACAACCTGACCGGCAATGCCCTGTTTTGGTTGGGGGAAACCTATAGTGCCCAGAAAAATTATCCCGACGCGGCCAGCCAATATTTGGACAGCTATCGCAAATTCCCTAAGGGCAGCAAGGCGGTAGAAAGCTTGTTGAAATTGGGGGTCAGCCTGGAATCCATGGGCGAAAAGCAACAGGCCTGCCAGACTTTTGCGCGCGTGCTGAAGGAGCATCCGGATGCTCCCTCCTCCCTAAAACAACGGGCGGAGTCGGAAAAGAAACAGGCGGGTTGCCCCTAACG
>VEQJ01000331.1 GCA_018883285.1 Alphaproteobacteria bacterium | reverse complement strand
CAGGTCAGCCCCCCGCAGGTCAGCATCTCGCAGGTCAGCATACCACAGGCTAGCCCCCCGCAGGTTAGTCTCTCGCAGGTCAGCCTCCTGCAGGTCAGCCTCCTGCAGGTTAGCCCCCCGCAGGTCACGCCCACGCAGGTCAGCCCCCTGCATTTGAGCCTTATACAGGCCAGCATCCCGCAGGTCAGCCCCCTGCAGGTTAGCATCTCGCAGGTCAGCATACCACAGGCTAGCCCCCCGCAGGTCAGCCCCTTGCAGGTCACGCCCACGCAGGTTAGCGCCGAAAAAACATGGCCTGGTGACTTGTGTTACAATGCCCCGTTCATTGACACGTAGGTTCCCCCTATCATCAAGAATTTTAAGCGCCCGTTGCGCTTCCAGTTTTTTCGCATCATCCAGGCCACAAGACTCTAAGGCCTCTTGAAGTTTAAAACCGTTTTTGCATAGGGCAATGTACAGTATTTGTGCGGGGGTGAGGGTGAGGTATCCTAAGGCAGGGTTTTCCTCCTTGTCCTGGAACCACGTCTGTTGTTCAGGGGTTGCCTCCCCCTGAATCACTGTGGTTTTGACGTTGTTGGTTATTTTGCCGTTGTTGGTTATATAGCTTTCATCTGGCTTTAATACCATAATCCCATTTCCTTCTTTTTAATTGTTTATGCCTCGACCCAACCCCATCAAAGTCACTTTGCGATGCAAAATGCCCCAAAAAAAGCTTGGCGCCAAAATTTACAATTATTAATAATCTATTAACTATATAAAGTCAATAGTAAGACCTTACAAAAAAGCACTAACCAACCCGTATCAGTTGATCGCCAGGGCTACGGAGGATCAGGCCGGCTAGCTCCAGCTCCGTCACCGCCGCCAACACCTCTGGCGGGGGGGCGTTCAACAGCTCGATCACCGCGTCCAGGGCTATGGGGGTTGGACTGAGCAGTTGAAGCAGGCGATGACGCAGGCGATCCACCTGCTGCTCATCGGGTGCCAGGCTGGCGATGGCGGGCTGATGAACCTTGCCAATCGGGGCAGGCGGCATAGACTGGGAACAGGGGGCGGTTGGCCAATCGGCCAAAAGGCTGGGCTGGCCAGGCGTTAGCGCGGCGGCGGCCTGTTGATTCCTTAAAGCCTCAAAATTGGGCAAACCCTGCACCACATCGGCAACGCTTTGCACCAGCAGTGCGCCCTCACGGATAATATCGTTGCTGCCCTGCGCGCGCGGATCAAGCGGGGAACCGGGGATCGCCATCACCTCCCGCCCTTGTTCCGCCGCCATGCGGGCTGTTATCAGTGACCCCGATCGCCGCGCCGCCTCAACCACCAACACCGCCAAACTAAGGCCAGAGATCAGGCGGTTACGGCGGGGGAAATGGTTGGCCTGCGCCACCTCACCCCACGGCATTTCGCTGATGACACAGCCGTGGGCGGGGATGGCGCGGTACAGGTCACGATTTTCGGGCGGATAGGGTTGATCAATCCCGCCCGCCAACACCGCCACCGTCCCCGTGGTCAGGCTGGCGCGATGAACCGCCGTGTCAATCCCGCGCGCCAGGCCAGAGCAGGTGACGATGCCCGCCGTCCCCAACTGCTGAGCAAATTGGTTGGCCAACATGATGCCGTTACCGCTGGCATGGCGGGGGC
>VEQJ01000330.1 GCA_018883285.1 Alphaproteobacteria bacterium | reverse complement strand
GCTAAGGGTAACCCACGCACCGATTGGCAGGGGATTATTGGCCAGACCGTGACCAAACGGCGCCCCCATCACGATGGGCAGGGCGGGCAACAGCTGTTGCAGCACTCGCTGCGCCACCGATGCCCAATCGTGCCCCTGGCGATCAATCATGCTGCCCATCATCACCGCCACCACCCGTTGCAGCCGCCCCGATGCATGCAAATGCCGCAGGCTGCGATCCAGGCGATAGGCATCTTCATCAAAATCTTCCAGCGCCAACACCAAGGGATCATCGCCAAAGCTGGCCAAGGGATCCTGGGGGGTGGCAATCATATGTTGCAGCAGGCAAAGATTGCCGCCGATTAACCGCCCCTGCAGCGGATGGGATAGCAGGGGGTCAGACGGCGCCGCATCCCATTGCAGCGCGGGGGTTTGCCCCGATAAGGCCAATGACCAGGCCTGATCACTGGCGGCATCCAAGCGCGGGCTGGCCTCTGGCTGACTGGCCAGCCATTGCGGATCCAGCGTGGCCAGCGTGCTTAGCAGCGGGGCATGCCAACCTATCAGACCCGCCGACACCGCCTGCGCATTCAGCAAAACGGTTACATCGCTGAACCCCGCCAGGGGCTTGGCGGCACCCCGCACCGCCGCCCAATCGGCCGCGTCCAGCAATCCGACCCACTGGCCGCAGCCATAGCCGCCGCGCGCGCCCAGAATAGCATCAATCGCTGGATCATCGACCAGATCGCGAAAGGCGGCCGCCCGCGCCGCTGGTTTGCCCGCCATCACGCCCGCAGGCGTTTCGGTCTGTAATTGGGTTTGGGGGTGCAGCACCAGGCGATAACCCATGGCGCTTAGCCGCCTTACCCCCGCCGCCAACCTATCCGCCTCTGGCGCCCAGGACGGGGCAAACACCCCGATGGTACCGCCCGCGGGCAGTGGCTTTGGCCAGATTAAGTTGGGTGTAACCACCACTTACGCCATCATCTTTCTAAGGATGACCAGGAATTGAGGCAAAATCGACCCACCCATCCTCATGAATGCCCGCCTGCAAGCGTTGATCATGGGGCTCATTGGGCAGAGATTCGACCCAGAAAGGGCGAAAGGCCACCCCAACCGCGGTCAACGGCGGCTGCGTCAAGGATGGCGACGGTAGTGGCCTTGCCCGCAACGCCGCCAGCGTCCGATCATAATAACCCGCGCCAAAGCCCAACCGATAGCCACGCCGATCAATCGCCACCGCAGGAATCAGAAGCAGGCTAGGCAGCACCACGGGTTGGGTCGCGGCTGGCTGCCACAATCCGCGCAGCTGGGAGGATTGCACCATGGCATCACCCGGTTGCCAGCGTTGAAAGACCATGGGCTGATCGGCCGCCACCACGGTGGGCAGCGCCAATTGATGCCCCTGTTGCACCAACCAATCATACAGCGCGCCCAAATCAGGCTCCCCGCCATTTTCCTTAGCCAATGGCCAATAGCATCCCACCACCCCATGATGATGCCACCCTGGCCAAGCCTTGGCCTGTGCAACCACCTGCGCCGACCATGGTTTGGTCATCGATTCATGCAATTTGCGCCGCTGCATCAACAACAGGCTGCGGGCTTCGGATTTGCTGGCAAAAGGGGAAGCGGGCGGGGGGGAGGTAGGGGGCATATC
>VEQJ01000329.1 GCA_018883285.1 Alphaproteobacteria bacterium | reverse complement strand
GTATAATACACCACTACAATGAGAAACTAAACAGTTAGGGGGCGGGGTAAAACCAACCTGCCTTAGGGGTGATGGGATTTAGGATGCGAATATGACAAAAAGGAAAGCAATGATATAAATAGACAGCACAGTCTTTCACCAACATCATTTTTATTGATCCCCAAAAAATTATTAGGAAAATATATGCAATTTTCAAAAAAAGACATTGAAGATCTTAATCAAAGCCATATGTTGGTAAAGAAAAAATATCAAAGCTTGCTGTTGACATTTGCACACCGACAATACCAACAAAAAGAGGCTCAGGAATATGCAATCCATGGTTTCTTAAGGAGATTAAAAATTCTTAAGAGGTGCATCGACAACGTTTATAGCATTTGTCCGCCTGACATTGACCAAAATCTATCAGAAGAAAAAATTAGCGATCTTACAATTAATTTGCAGGCCTTTGTTTTTAATCTTTATGGATCTTTGGATAACCTTGCGTGGGTATGGGTAAAAGAAAAAGGCATTCTTAATGAAAAAGGAGAACGGCTATCCAAAAGCAAAATTGGCTTTTCGAAGAAAGATAAATATAAGGCGGTTCGGAATACCTTTTCGCCAGAGTTTCAGGCTTACCTGAAGACACTGGACGAATGGTTTGATGATATTGAAAATTTCCGTCATGCATTAGCGCATAGAATTCCACTGTACGTACCACCTTACATTTTCATGGGGGAGGCAATCACACAACAAGCAAAAGATCTAGAAAACCGCGCTATGGAGGCTTTAAACAACCAGCAGCTCTATGAACACACGCACCTCATGAATGAAATTGAAATGCTTGGAAAGTTTGTGCCACTGATGACCCACTCCTTCAGCGAGGATTCAAAGCATGTGGTTTTTCATGCGCAAATTATTGCCGACTGGAATACGGTTGTACAGATATCGGAGAACTTCATAAAAGAGTTGGATTGCTAACCATTCCCCGCCAGCAGCTGGTCGGCCAGGTCGCGGGCGGGGTGGGCGATGGAGGCCTAATGGCTATCGATAGCCCACTTATGCCACCAGCCTTAGCGACTTCCTCGATAGCCCACTTACTCCACTAGCCTTAGCGACTTCCTCGACCAACCAAGTGATTTAAGGATTCCAATCCATTGGAGATTACTTGTAGAACCTTCCCCCCTGTACCGTTACCATACCATGCGGCACGGGTCGGTGGATTAAAGCCTTGGCTAAACATGATGGCCACCTTGGTTGGGTCTGGAACCAATGATTGGAAACATGCAAACTTTGCCTTAGCGGCATCAACTTGTTCTCGGCTATCAATACGGTCATTGCATACACCCCGCAGCCGACGCAGCTCCTGCCCAAAAGCTGACCGATTGTTTGAATTTCGCAAGCGACAAACGTTGTCATACTCTTAACTGGTTAAGGCCATCGGGCGCTGTTTTGCGTCAACCCCGTTAAGCGCATCCTCCAGATTCTTTGGTGGATTGTCTTGGCAGTAAAAAGCCAACTTTAGGGATGCAGCGTTAAGATTTTTTGCATCTTTAAAATTGGCACCCGATATGTCAGCCCCCCGCAGGTCAGCATTCAACAGGTCAGCCTCCTGCAGGTCAGCCTCCCGCAGGTTAGCCCCCCGCAGGTTAGCCCCCCCCAGGTC
>VEQJ01000328.1 GCA_018883285.1 Alphaproteobacteria bacterium | reverse complement strand
CCGCCCGCGTGGCATCGATGATTGGCCCGTGGTAAAACGCCTGGCCATCATAGGGCAACAGATGGGTGCCCGCCATATGGCCAAAGAGATCGGCGGAATCGTTGGTCATGATTTTGTCCGACTATAAGATGGGGCAGGGGGGGAGTGCTGCCCAAAAACGCCAGCTTGTCACCCGTTCCCCTAGAGCGCCACGGGGGCGGCCTGCCCCAGTCTTTTGGCTTTTTCCAGCTTTTTGATGATCATGTTGCGTTTCAGGTTGGATAGATGATCCACAAACAGCGTGCCGTTCAGATGGTCGATTTCATGTTGGATGCAGGTGGCCAGCAGGCCGGTGGCGTTTAGTTCCCGCACCTCATTCTGCTCATCCAAATAGCGCACCTTGCAAGCGTCGGGGCGGGTAACATTTTCAAAGATGCCTGGCACCGACAAACACCCCTCCTGATAACTGGAATCTTGGTCGGAGTGCCACAAAATCTCTGGATTGGCCATTTTTAACGGTTGTTTGGGGGCATTCGGCTGGTCGGACAGATCCATCACCACCACCCGCTGCGCCACCCCAACCTGGGTCGCGGCCAGCCCAATCCCCCTGGCCGCATACATGGTTTCGACCATATCATCCATCAGTCGGCGCACGCTATCATCGACTGCCACCACCGGTTGCGCCACCAATTTCAGGCGGGGGTCGGGGGCGGTTAAAATGGTTAAGCGCGCCATGGCGATGTCTTTCTGCTGCCTGTTACGGTTATGGGGTGCTTGGATGCCGATCACGGATGGCTTTCAATTTGTATCATAACGCCTTATTTTGACAACATTCAGAACGTAAGGCTGTTGGGTATGAGCAATATGGAATTTTTGTTGTTGGGGCTGTTGGCGGCCTGTGTGATCGGCATGGCAATGTTGCTGTGGCGGCGTGGCCGTGGGCAGGTGGAGGATCCGCTGACCCCCCTGTTGGAACGGTTGCATCAGCAGCAGCAGGAGTTGGCGGGGCGGCTGGCTGGCCTGGGTGATAGTCAGTTACAGTTGCAGGCCAATTTGGCGGAGCGTCTGTCGGTGCAGGAGCGGGAGTTGGGGCGGACGCTGGACGAAAAGCTGCGCAATATCGATCTAAAGTTGGCGGGCGGGCTGCAACAAAGTACCCAGCAGACCACCACCACCCTGACCGAAATTCGCGAACGGCTGGCGGTGATTGATGCCGCCCAAAGCCGCCTGACCAATCTGTCGGAACAGGTGGTCAGTCTGCAAGATATTCTGGGCAACAAACAGGCGCGCGGGGCGTTTGGTGAGGTGCAGTTGGAAAATCTGGTCACCATGTTGTTGCCCCCCAACGCCTTTAGCTTTCAGGCCACCATCGGTCACGGGGTGGGCAATGTGCGGCGGGTCGATTGTTTGCTGAAACTGCCCAACCCGCCAGGGTCGATGGCGGTGGATGCCAAATTCCCGTTGGAATCGTACCAGGCGATGATTGCCGCGCGCGAACCCGCCCAGCAGGAGGCCGCCCGCAAGCAATTCGCCGCCGCGGTGCTGACCCACGCCAAAAATATTGCCGATCGCTATATCGTGGCGGGGGAAACGGCGGATTCGGCCATCATGTTCCTGCCGTCAGAGGCGGTCTATGCCGAGCTGTTTGCCAGCTGCCCCGAGGT
>VEQJ01000055.1 GCA_018883285.1 Alphaproteobacteria bacterium | reverse complement strand
GTGCCGGTGCGTGCACCGCTGCCAGCGCCCTTCAGGGCGTCGCTTGATTCAGTGGATGATTCGCAAGCAGCCAACAAAGCGACGGCTGCGAATGCTGCAAAAAGTTTCCGATACATTACATTCCTCTCAGAACTCACAGGTTTAAAGACTTACGCCAACGATTCAGGTTGCCCATTTCGTGTGACGGACGACGCCGCTTTGTGAAAGCACCGTTTGACTGCAGAGATTGTCGCGATGGCCGCCCTCTGTCAAGTCGGGCTGTACAAACTTGGCATAAAAACAAGTTTTTCCCCGCCAACTGTTGCAATTATGTTACAGTGTCACCAACCTGCGACGACGGCATGACGGATGGGTCAGGCCAGGCAAGCGTAAACCCTTAGGGAATGCGCGGTGACCAGGCTGGGTCAGAGGCATCGAGCGGGGTTGGCACCACCCGTTCATTCTGACCAGTCAGATCGATGCTAACCAACTTGCTGGTTCCCCCTGTACCGCGGCTGTTGCCAGGGCTTTGGCGGAAAAACATCAAGACGCGACCATTAGGTGACCAGGTTGGCCCCTCATCCAGCCAGCTTTGGCTAAGCAACCGTTCGCCCTTACCATCAGGGCGCATCACCCCGATGTAAAAGGTTCCGCCCTCAATTTTGGTAAAGGCAATCAAATCGCCGCGCGGTGACCAAACGGGCGTGCCATAACGACCCCCATTGCCATAGCTGATGCGCTGAACATTGCTGCCATCGGCGTTCATGGTGTACAGCTGCTGGCTGCCGCCACGATCGGAGTTAAAGACAATCTGTTTGCCATCTGGCGAAAAGCTCGGTGAGGTGTCGATAGAGGGGTTATAGGTCAACCGCCGCGTCGCCCGACTGCGCAAATCCATGATATAGATCTCGGAGTTTCCATCGCTGGCCATACTCATCACCACACTGCCGCCATCGGGGGAAAAGCGCGGGGCAAAGGTCATGCCCGGGAAATTGCCCAACACCTCTTCTTGACCCGAGTCGATGTTCAACAGGTGAACCCGCGGCTTATTCTTGGCATAGGACATATACACAACCTCTTGCGCAGAGGTTGAAAAGCGGGGGGTCAGCGCCATGCTGCGCCCATCGGTTAGATAGCGGTGGTTGGCGCCATCCTGATCCATCACCGCCAGCCGTTTGATGCGGTTGGTGGCGGGGCCGCTTTCAGCAACATAGACCACCCGCGAATCGAAATAGCCATCCTCACCGGTTAGGCGCTTATAAATCTCGTCAGAGGTGATATGGGCGATGCGCCGCCAGTTTTGCGGCAGGCCAAAATAGGCCAATCCCGCCAATTGCTCCTCAGCCACCACATCCCACAGGCGAAATTCCACGCGCAGTCGGCCATCCGCCTGCTGCTCCACCGCGCCAACCACCAGGGCTTTGGCGCCAATCACCCGCCAATCGGCAAAGCGTGGCTGGCTGGCGATAGTGACATCGCGTTGGATAAAGGCGTTGGGATCCACCATCCGAAACAAGCCGCTGCGTTCCAAATTGGCGCGAATGACCCCGCTGATATCCTTGCCAAATTTGGCGTCCCCTGGGGTTTTGCCCGTAAAGTCTAGAATCGCAACGGGCAGCGGTTCGGAATGACCGCGGGTAATATCCACTTTTAATTCAGCCAGGGCAGGGCTGCTGAGTCCTACCATCATCATCAAACAGGCCAACAAAATCCGCATGGCAACCACCAAATCAAAGCTTTGTGAAAGGAATGGGCATTTCAGAAATTCCCACCGATGCATTGTGTTTACCATTGATGGCAGGAACATGGCAATTGGCCTTAATCCGCCCGCATGCATTTTGCAAGGCGCCAGGGTGCAAAATCGGGCGCGTGGGCAAGGGGCGCGCGAGGCTTTTACCACTGTGGTAGGCGCTAGCAAGTCGCAAAACTTTCGATTACAATGGCAACCAACATAACAGCCCCCCCTTCAGAAAAAACTCAGGAAAGACCATCGATGCATACGCCCCCACCATCCCCATCCGCCACCATCGCCAAATTGGCTTTAGATTGCGGGGTGGTGTTAACAGGGCGGGGCTTTGGCGCATGCGGCCTGCAGGTCGGGGAGCTGTGCTTTAACACCGGCATGACGGGGTATCAGGAAACCTTAAGCGACCCATCCTTCGCGGGGCAGATTATTACCTTTACCAGCCCGCACATCGGCAATGTTGGCTGCACCCCCGCGGATATGGAGGGGGCAATGCCACGGGCGTTGGGGCTGATTGCCCGCACCTTGCCGACCATGCCATCCAACCATCGCGCCCGCGAAAGCCTGAACGACTGGCTGTGTCGCCACGGCTTGATTGGCCTGGCGGAGGTGGATACCCGCGCCCTGACCCTGTTAATCCGTGACGGCGGTGCGCCCAAAGCCGCGCTGTGGCATGGGGTGACCAATGAGGCGCCCGATGATGCGGCGCTGGTGGCGCGGGCGCAGGCCTGGGGCGGGCTGGAGGGGATGGATTTGGCCAGCCTGGTCAGCACCGCCAGCGCCTATGAGTGGACTGAGGGGTTGTGGTCACCGCAAGCCGAGGCGCAAGAGGCCGATACGGCGCAAGTGACGGCATCATCCGCTGCCCCCCCTTCTACGACGGCTGCCACCAGCAAACCGACGGTTGTCGTCATCGATTTTGGGGTGAAGTCCAATATCTTGCGCCATTTGGTTGCGCTGGGTTGCCGCGTGCGGGTCTTGCCCGCCAGTGCCACCGCCGCGCAAGTGCTGGCGGAATCGCCCGCT
Source organism: Alphaproteobacteria bacterium (assembly GCA_018883285.1). Lineage (GTDB taxonomy): Bacteria > Pseudomonadota > Alphaproteobacteria > CAISOG01 > CAISOG01 > CAISOG01. The sequence goes on along the minus strand of VEQJ01000055.1, from coordinate 4,297 downwards.
GGCGTGTTGCTATCCAATGGGCCGGGGGATCCCGCCGCCACCGCGGTGCGGGTGGTGCCAATGATTGCAGAGCTGTTGAGCCACAAGTTGCCCATCATGGGCATCTGCCTGGGGCATCAGTTGTTGGCGCTGGCGCTGGGGGGTAGCACCTATAAATTGCCCTTGGGGCATCGCGGCGCCAACCATCCCGTGCTGTTGGCCGATCATCATGTGGCGATTACCAGCCAGAATCACGGCTTTGCGGTTGCTAATGACCAAAACAATGACCAGGAAAACGGCCTTCAAATTACCCAACGGTCGTTGTTTGATGGCACGGTGGAGGGCTTTACCCACCCCGATTATCCAATCATTTCGGTGCAATATCACCCCGAAGCCTCACCAGGCCCCTTGGAGGGTGGCGCGCTGTTTGCCGAGTTTTATCAGCTGATGCAATCGGTCGCGAAATCTGATACGGTATCGAGTGCGGCATAAAATAGTGCCGCCTAAGATAAGGTGAGGTTCGCTATGAAATCGCCCCCTCCAATGGTTCCTAAAGCGCTTTCCCGCCCGCTTTTTTGGGTAAGGCCAATCGGGCTGGTGATAGCCCTTAGCCTGCCCCTACAGGCCTGCGTTAACAACAGCGTGCCCGCCCCCGTCGTTGATGGCTTGGCGGCCAATCGTGGCACGGCCAATCGCGCCGCCGCCAGCGGGGGCAGCCGTTCCAAAAAAAATGCCGCCGCCCCAAATCCTGCCGCAACAGAGGGTAACAGCCTGACCGCACCGGTTGGCAGGGCTGCCGCGGTGGAAACCACCGCCCTGCCGCCCCCGCCCGGAGCCAAAGCCGCGAAAGCAGACACATCGGCCAGCACCGCCAAACCCACCAATCTTGGCCAGCCCCAATCGTTAACGCCAGAGCCCGCAACCGCAACCGCAACCGCAACTGCAACCGCCTCTGCCACAACCATGACGGCCGCTGAGCCTGACGCGGCACCATCCGCCATCAACGATCGCCTGCCCGCCCTGGCCAACAGCGCGGGGGTTGGCACAGCGCCGGCGATGATATGGCCTGTGCAGGGGCAATTGCTGTCGGGCTATGGGCGTCAGGATGGCGGCAGCTTTAACGATGGTGTCAACCTGGCCGCGGCCGCGGGCAGCGTGGTAAAGGCCGCCGCCGATGGCACGGTCACCTTTGCTGGTCGTGATGAGGCCTTTGGCAATCTGATGCTGGTAGAACATGCCAATGGCTGGACCACCGCCTATGCCCATCTTGAGGCGATGTACGCCAAAAGCGGTGATACGGTCAAACAGGGGGCAATGATCGGGCGGGTGGGGGCGACGGGCAAGGCCAATAAGCAGCCCCAGCTGCATTTCGAACTGCGCCAGGGTAAGCAACCGGTGGATCCGATGCTGCTGATGCCTAAGCTGGCTGCCTCCTAGCGTCCACGACTTAGCACCCGCACCAAAACTTGGTTGACCCCTTGGCAGAAAATGATAGCTTGGCACCGTAGTTTGAACTTAACTTAAAGAAAGGGTCACAACCATGACAACCGAGAGTCAACAAGAAAATACAATTCAAGTTATTCCTGTTATTCCTGAAGATACTTCAGCAGAAGTTCCGGAAGAGGAAAAAACTTATGAACAATTGCTGGCTAAATATGCTAAGCAAGAACCATGGCGCGGTGACTACTAACGGATCAAAGCAACCACTTTGAATGTGAGCGATACTGGTATTGCTGATCTGGCCGCCGTATCCGCAGGGGAAATGACTCCTGCGGATCGGTTGGCTTCGCCCCGCAAACCAGCGTGGATTCGGGTGAAGGCACCCGTATCGGCGGCCTATCACGAAACCCGCACCCTAATGCGCGATCTAAAGCTGAACACGGTGTGTGAGGAGGCGGCCTGCCCCAACATTGGCGAATGCTGGGCAAAAAAGCACGCCACCGTGATGATTTTGGGCAGTGTCTGCACCCGCGCCTGCAGCTTTTGCAACATCAAAACCGGCCGCCCCGACCTGCTGGATCCGCATGAGCCAGAAAATGTGGCGATCGCGGTGGGGCAGATGGGGTTAAGCCATGTGGTGGTGACCTCGGTTGACCGTGACGACCTGCCCGATGGCGGCGCGGCGCATTTTGCCGAAACCATTGCCGCCATTCGCCGCCATTCGCCTGGCACCACCATCGAAATCCTGACCCCTGACTTTTTGCGAAAGCCTGGCGCGTTGGAGGTGGTGGTGGCCGCCAAGCCCGATGTATACAACCACAATTTGGAAACCGTGCCGCGTTTGTACGCTGAGGTGCGGCCTGGCGCCCGCTATTTCCATTCCCTATGGCTGTTGAAACGGGTTAAGGAGCTGGATCCCAGCATGTTTACCAAATCGGGCATCATGGTCGGCCTGGGTGAGGGGCGGGAGGAGGTGTTGCAAGTGATGGACGATCTGCGCGCCGCCAATGTCGATTTCATGACGATTGGCCAGTATTTGCAGCCAACCCCGAAACATCACACCCTGGAACGCTATGTCACGCCTGAGGAGTTCAAAAGCTATCAGACCTGGGCGTATGCCAAGGGCTTTTTGATGGTGGCCTCCAGCCCGCTCACCCGCTCCTCCTATCACGCTGGGGATGATTTCGCCCGCATGCGCGCCGCCCGCCTGGCACATTTGCAAAAGGTGGGATCGGTTGCGTAGTTGATGCAGCGTCCGACCATGACCCCCGCCATGACCACAACCACCCCCCCCGCTGTCCCTAAAGTCGCTCTCGTCATCCCATCCCGCTATGGCTCGGTGCGGTTTCCTGGCAAGCCGTTGGCGGCGGTGGCGGGCATTACCATGTTGCAGCGGATTTGGGGCATCGCCCAACAGGTTCAGCGGGTCAGCGGCGTCTATATCGCCACCGATGACCAACGGATTGCCGACCATGCCGCCAGCTTTGGCGCAACCGTGGTGATGACCCCTGCGGAATGCGCCACCGGCACCGATCGGGTGCAGGCAGTCTGCGCCCAGCTGCCCGTCGCCGAACGCCCCGACGCGGTGGTGAATTTTCAGGGCGACGCGCTGCTAACCCCGCCATGGGTGTTGCAGGCGATGGTGGATGAGTTGCAACAGTCACCCGTCGTCGGCATGGTCACGCCCGTTTGGCAAATGTCGCGGGCGCAGTTGGATCAGTTAAAAAAGAACAAGGAAACCAACCCCAGCAGTGGTACGTTGGCGGTGTTCGATAAAGACCGCAACGCCCTGTATTTCTCGAAAGCCATCATCCCCTATTTCCGCAAGCTGCCTGAGGGTGATGCCATCCCCGTCTATCGCCACATCGGGCTGTATGGCTATCGCCTGAACGTGTTGGATCAGCTGTCCACCCTGCCGCAAACCCCGTTGGAGGTGGCCGAGGGGTTGGAACAGCTGCGCGCCTTGGAAAACGGCATTCCGATCCGTTGCGTGCTGGTGGATTTTCGCGGCCGCACCCATTGGAGCATTGATGCGCCAGGCGATGTTGCGGTGGCGGAACAGCTGATCGCGCAGGAGGGGGAGTTGGTGGATTTTGCCAGCATCTTCGCCCATGCCACCAATCCCGCCTAAAGCCGCATCCATGACACAACCTGCCATGAAACGCCTGTTAATCGCCCGTCACGGCAACACTTTTGCCCCTGGCGACACGGTGGTCACGGTGGGCAGCCGTAACGATCTGCCGCTGGTGGACAAGGGGATGGCGCAGGCCGTCGCCCTGGGCGAAGCGCTGGCGCGCAGCAACCGCCGCCCGACCGTGGTGTTTGCGGGTCCCCTGCAACGTCAATACCGCTTTGCCGAAATCGTGCTGCAAACCCTGCAACTGGATTTGCCCGTGCGGCAGGATGCGCGGCTGAATGAGATTGATTTTGGCGACTGGACGGGGCTAAGCGACCAACAGATTCAGGATCGTTTTGGCGCAGAGGAGTTTGCCGCCTGGCACCAGCGCAGCGAATTTCCTGGCGGCGACCGTTGGGGCGAAAGCGAGGCGCAGGTGATCGCGCGGGTGGCGGATTTTTGCCGTGACTTGCCACGCCACCTGCCCAACCCCAAGGATTGCGCGCTGGTGGTCAGCTCCAACGGGGCGTTGCGGTATTTCCTGCGGCTGGTGCCTGGATTGTTTGACCAGCGCAACAGCCAGGGGGCGGTGCGGATGAAAACCGGCCATGTCAGCGAATTTGTGCAGGATGAGGCGGGATGGCGGCTGAATTTGTGGGATCAGAACCCCGCCGACCTATAGTCATTCCACTTTACAAATCTCCAGTGCTGCAAATGCTTTGACCTCTGCGATACGGTGCTCATGTACGTCCATGTACACTC
>VEQJ01000327.1 GCA_018883285.1 Alphaproteobacteria bacterium | reverse complement strand
GCCTGGACGTTGATGACCTGCCCGTGGTGGTGAACTATGATGTGCCCAAGTCGTCTGAGGATTATATCCACCGCATCGGGCGCACCGGTCGGGCGGGAAAAACGGGTATGTCGATTACCATGGTGACGGGCAGCGATGAAAAACAGATTCGCGCCCTGCGCAAACATCTGCAAAAGGACATTGTGGTTGAGCGTATCAACGGCATGACCCTGGTTGAAATTGATGCGGGTGCCGATCGTGGCGGCGGCAGCAGTAGCCGTTCTTACAGCGCCTCAAGAAATGGCGGAAGAAGTGGGGATGACGCCAATCGTTCCTATCGCAGCCAAGAGGGTGGGGCGGGTCGTTCCGGCGGCTTTGATGCTGGTGATCGTCGTGATCGTGGCAGCCGTAGCTCCTATGGCTCCAGAAGGCGTTCGGGTGAGGATGCTGGATCATCTTATCCTGCCGCCTCAGCCGCCCCTGGTGGTAACAGCCCCCATGGCGACAGGAATCCTAATGGCGCCAGCACGCCTGGCACCTCCAGCCGTCGTCGTCCATCCGCGGGCTTTTCCGCTCGCGGCGATGTCAGCAATGATAACAGCAGCAGAGGACGTGGTGAGCGTGGTGAGTTTAAGGCGCGGTCTGGATCGTCGGCAGGATCCAGACGGCATGCCGATGACAGCCAATCCCATGATTTTCCAGGATTCTTGAAAAAAAGACCTAGTCAGCGGGCATAACCCCTCCTCTGTCATCCACCCCCGCTATTCCCACCCCTCTGCTGTCATCCTACCCCTTGTGGGTAGGATCTCAAATTCTATAAGCTTCACAAGCGGTTCCGTTGTTGAGATTCTCCCCACAGGGGGGAGAATGACATTGTTGATTGTGTTCACTCCGTTGTCATCCTCCGCGCAGGCGGAGGATCTATGCGATGGCGCGGCTAGGCTGTAAATTGAGGTTGCTTATCCAATCCCGACGCAATGCGGGTGATGGATGGCTTGGTGTTCCCACAAAAACCCGTTAGGATGGCGCGTTATGAACGCCATACCCACCCTTGCTGCCGTTATTGTTGCCGCTGGCCGTGGCAACCGCATGAGCCAAGGTACCAGCCAAGCCAAAAGCCAAGGCAAAAATCCGACAGCGGCAGTTCCCAAAGCCTATCTGCCCCTGGCGGGTAAGCCCGTCATCGCCCACAGCCTGTTATCGCTGGCAGCCCTGAACGGCATGGGTACCCTGGTCGTGGTTTATCACCCCGATGACCATGATTTGGCCAGCCCGTTGCAGGCGTTGGATGCGCGCGTGCGGTTGGTGCAGGGGGGGGCGACGCGCACCGATTCGGTGGCGGCGGGTCTAAAAGCGCTTAGGGATGTGCAGCCCGATTGGGTATTGATTCATGATGCGGCGCGCCCACTGCTGCGCCCTGCGCTGCTTGATCGCTTGCTTACCACCCTGCACGATTATCCCGATCTTGACGGGGTGTGCCCCGCAACGGTCATCACCGATGCCCTGAAGCGGGTGGATGACGCTGACCAGCCGATAGAGGGGGTGGCGCGGGATGGCCTGCGGGCGGTGCAAACCCCACAGGTTTTTCGCTATGCCAAACTGCTGCCCCTGTATCAGGATAATCAGCGGCCGTCGGTAGAGGATGATATGGCGGTGGCGGCGGCGGGAGGCCTAACGC
>VEQJ01000326.1 GCA_018883285.1 Alphaproteobacteria bacterium | reverse complement strand
CTGTAAATCAGCCCTCTCTGAGTTCGCAGGTTCGAATCCTGCCCCCTCCACCATGTCCCCATTCGCCCCCGTTCATTATTGTTCGCAAGCCCCTTTAATACCAGGCTTTTCAGCGTGAATCTCGTTCATGCCTGTTCGTCCTGATTCGTTGACAGTCGGGGGTAAGTGGGGGTAGTTTTTAGGGGTAGTTACCCCCAACGCCCAAAAGTTACCCCCACATGCCCCTGACCCAGGTTGCCATTAAGAACGCCAAGGCCGACGACAAGGCGGTTAAGCTGTTTGACAGCGGGGGGTTGTTCCTGTTGGTGCAGCCGGCGGGGGGTAAGTGGTGGCGCTACAAATACCGCTTTGCGGGTAAGGAGAAGTTGCTGGCCTTAGGTTCCTACCCCGATGTCAGCCTGGCACAGGCGCGGGAGAGGCACGCACAGGCGCGCAAAACGCTGGCAGAGGGCAAAGATCCGGGTGAGGTTAAAAAGATCGAAAAACGCCTGACCCTGGTGCGGCATGAAAACAGCTTTGAGGCCGTGGCGCGGGAGTGGCATGCCAAGCGCAGCCAGGCGTGGACGCCCAAATACGCGGCCAATTCGATCCATAGGATGGAAAGCAACATCTTCCCCAAAATTGGCGGTCGGCCGATTGCTGAGATTACCCCGCCCGAATTGCTGGCTGCCTTACGGGTGATTGAATCGCGCGGCGCGCATGATCTGGCGCATCGGTTGCAACAGCTGTGCGGCCAGGTCTTTAGCTATGCGGTGGCGGCTGGCTATGCGGAGCGTAACCCGGTCAATGATTTGCGTGGCGCGCTGACCCCAGCGATTACCAAGCACAACGCCTATCTTAAGGCCGCTGAGTTGCCAGAGTTCCTGCAAAAAATGGCGGCTTATGATGGCGTGCAGACCCGCCTGGCCATGAAATTCCTGCTGCTGACCTTTGTGCGCACTGGCGAAGTTCGGGGAGCCCTGTGGTCGGAGATTGATCTGCCTAAGGCCGAATGGCGCATCCCCGCCGAGCGCATGAAAATGCGTGACCCGCATATTGTGCCACTGTCCAGGCAGGCGGTCGCGCTGTTGGAGCAGCTCAAACCCCTGACTGGCTATGGCGATCATGTGTTCCCCAGCCAGCATAAGCCCAGCGGATCAATGTCGGAGAACACCATTTTGTATGCGCTTTATCGGATGGGCTATCACGGCAAAAGCACCGGCCATGGCTTTCGCGCCACCGCCAGCACCATCCTGAACGAGCACGGCTTTCGCCCAGATGTGATTGAGCGACAATTGGCGCATGCCGAACGCAACGGGGTGCGCAAGGCCTATAACCACGCGCAATACCTGCCAGAACGCCGCAAGATGATGCAGTGGTGGGCGGATTATTTGGACGATGCCGCCAAACCGTCCCGAATACAACGGCGGCATCGAACGTGCTAATCGTACCTTCGCGAAGAATTATATAACAAAAAGAACCTCTTAGCCGACTACATCACCGCCTTCAGAGCCGACCTCACCCTCGCCCTCGCCCTCTTCAAATACAACCTGTCTTATGGGATATTGGCTTGCTAACGTTTCAATAGATGTCGACAATCTGCTCTGTTCTGCTCTGCTCTGCTCTGTGTTGGGCGAGCCTGGCCGCCCCCATTCTTCCTTGCAAGGCGCCACCCCTCTCCACTATATTCA
>VEQJ01000054.1 GCA_018883285.1 Alphaproteobacteria bacterium | reverse complement strand
GGGACTACGATCAAGATTTGTACAAAATAAGGCATCTTGTTGAAAATGCTTTTCTTCATTTGAAACAATGGCGTGGAATTGCCACGCGATACCTTAAAAACACAAAATCTTTCCTCGCCGCTGTCCACATCCGATGCATCATTATGTGGGCAAAAATCTCGTGACTACACTATTTGCTTTTGTGACCCCTACGCCAGCTGGCAAAAAATAGGAATTGAAAATACTAAAAGTCGATTGTGTCGTGAATTACCACGCAAAACTGATGCAAAGAAAATTTCTAAGGAGGATTATCAAGAAATAATCTTAAACCATAACTTAACACCACGCAAAAGCCTCAACTGGCTCACCCCTCTTGAGGCCTTCACCCAAAATATCCACCTTGTTGCGCTTCAAACTTGAATTCAGCCCTAGCACCTTTTCACAAAAACCCAGTAAACATCTTGGCCACCATTGCTGGCTGTCGGTTGCGCGCCGTCGGTTGCCTTACCCTTTTTCAGATGTACCCGCACCTTGGTTTGGGGCATTTTGTAGCTAAGATTGTAATCAAACATAGCGTTCAGATGCCCCCCATCAACCCCCGCAAAAAATCGGTCGGCAAAGGTAGGGGTATCGGCGCAAATCGCCACATCCTTAAAAAAGTTTTTGCCAATCACTTTGTCAGGATCACGATGGCTTAGCATCGATTGATAGCGGTTATAGGCCAAAATTTTCGCATTGGCGTCCAGCTTAACTGCCCCAAAGGGCAAATTGTCCAAATCATTGTTGCTGGCATTGGCCAACAGCCTATCAATGTCATCCTGGGCAAAGCGAATCGCATCCATCGCCATTTGATTGGCGGGTGGTATCAAGTCGGTGCCGCCATCGCGGTCGGCATGCAGATGTATTTCAACCGATTGACCGTTCAAATCAATGGTTAAATCCTCCACCGCTTCTTCCTCATCCTGCCCCACATCCGCGATTACGTCTCGCAGGATTATTGGGTTGTCACCCCCGCTGGCAAGATTGTTGCTGGACAGGGCGGTGGAAATGGGGACGGAGGGGGCAGTGGATAGCGTCGCCAACGGGGCTTCGGCAACAATGCTATCCGTGCTGCCGATTGACTGATCCGTAACCATTGGATCAGCTTGCAGGGTGGGATTGCCTGTCATGGCAAGGGTTGCCGCAATCGCCGCCCCGCAATGCTCAACAGCCTGCAGCGTTGCCTGCAAATCTTTGCCCTGTTGCGCCAATTGATGGTTGATAGCGCCCAGCTGTTGGGTTGCCGCCTGCATCGATTGGGTAAAGGATGCCGTTTCCTCAACCGCTTGGCGAATTTGGGCGGCGCTGGCAGCCTGGCCAGCAATGGCAAAGGCCAGTTGATTATCCTGGCCGATACCCGTCTCAACCGTTTGCAACAGGGCGTGCAAAGCGGCATTGGTATCGGGAACAAATTTTTGCATGGATTGCATCGGCATCATAATCTGCTCAGCCGCCATGGTTGCCTGGCTGGCCAACGCCTTAAGCTCATTCGCGATAACCGTAAATCCGATGCCTGCCTCACCCGCCCGCGCCGCCTCAATCGCGGCATTCAACGACAATAGATAAACCCGCCCGACCACATCGCGAATGACAAAAAGCTGTTCCGCGATTTTTTGGGTATCCTGCGTCAATTCCTTGGCGGCGTTATCCGCCCGTTTGCAACGATCAAGAGTTTGTTGCGAAGCCGCCATAGACTGGTTCGCCAATTGGTGAAAGCCATCCAGCGTCGCATCAAAATTGGCGGCCAGGGCGGCGGCATTGTCCAAGGCCTGACACCCCTGCGCCAAGGCGGCGGTGGCCTGTTCAATCTGCTGATCCGTCTGCAGGATGGATTGGGTGATGGTGGCGGCCTCAACCTGCAATTGCTGCACCAGCTGTTGCAGGGCGGATAGAGATTCGGCCAGCTGGCTTTTGTCCAAATCCGTACGGGCTTGCTCTAAACCCGGCTGAGAATCTGAGGGGATTGCTGAGGTAGACAAGGGCGGCACGCCTGTCAGCAGCGGATTATCCTGGGGCAACTGTTGGGATTCAGCCTGCAACGCTTGGGTTAGTTCTTGACGAAAATCTTGCCTGGAATCTTGCCTAGCATCCTGGGCTAATACCCCCTGTGGATTGCCATTGACTGAGGTTTCCCGAAAATTGGGCGCTATCCTTTGCACCCTAACCCGACGAACGCGACGCGGTATCATACGGAAACCCCACAGCAAAAACGTGATACAAACCCAATATTGCTGACCATACAGCCGAATTGCGGGTTTGCAAAGATTGATAAATCCCACAAGAAAATCTGAGACAAAAATGCCGTAAAAATTCCATTTGCCTATAGCAGGAGCGCGATGGGGTATGGTATCGATGGTTGCATAGTTTTTTATTCTCCATCCCCCCTAACATTGGAACTTTTTTACGATGACCAGCCTGTTTGCCGATTCCAACATTCATGATTTGGCAGGGCAGCTGCTGACCGAGGCCAAAAAGGCGGGGGCTGATGCCGCTGAAGTGGTGGTGGCCGAATCACAAGCCCTGACCCTGGGCATGCGGTTGGGCACATTGGAAAAGCTGGAACGCGCCGAATCGCGTGAGGTTGGGGTGCGGGTGTTTGTGGATCATGCCAAGGGCTTTAAGGTCGCCAGCGTCAGCACCAGCCGCCTGCAGCCGCAGGATTTGCCCGAACTGGCCAGTCGCGCTGTGGCCATGGCCAGGGTCAGTCCGCCCGATGCCTATGCGGGGCTGGTCGATGCGGCGCTGTTGGCCAAATCTTGGCCAGAGCTGGATTTGTTTGACCCGACGGAGGTTAGCGCCCAAGAGCTTCGTCAGCAGGTGGAAGCGATGGAGCAAGCCGCCCTACAAAATAAGGGGGTGTGCAACACCGAAAATGCCGCCGCCGATTGGCATGCGGGACGCAGCTTTTTTGCCACCAGCAACGGTTTTATCGGCGGCTATCAGGCCACCACCTCAGCGCTTTCGATTACCGCCATTGCCCAGGCCAAGGACGGCAGTATGGAGCAGGATTATGACTATGCCCTGGCGCGCTTTCGATCCGATTTGCCTTTGGCGGAACAGTTGGGCAACCGCGCTGGTCAACAGGCGGTCAGACGGCTGAATCCCCATAAGCTGACCACCGCCACCATGCCGGTGGTTTTTGCTCCGCGGGTGGCGCGTGATTTGATTGGCCAGATCCTTAGTGCCATCAGCGGTTCATCCATTACCCGCCGCGCCAGCTTTTTGTTGGATAAACTGGGGCAACAGGTGGCCAGCAGCACCATCACGTTGCAGGAGGATCCCCATCGCCCGCGCGGCCTGCGCAGCCGCCCTTTTGATGCGGAAGGCCTGGCGACCGTGGCACGCCCGCTGATAACCGCGGGGGTGCTGCAAAGCTATCTGCTGGACTTGGCCAGCGCCCGCCAGCTGAACATGACTCCCACAGGCCATGCCGCCCGTGCTATGGCGGGAACCCCAGGCACCAGCGCCAGCAATGTGTGGATTGCTGGCGGATCCCAAAGCCCTGACCAGCTGATGGCCGATATTTCCCACGGCCTGTATGTAACCGATTTAATGGGGATGGGCGTCAACCTGATTACGGGGGACTATAGCCAGGGGGCAAGCGGTTATGTCATCGATAATGGCCGCCTGACCGATCCGATTAGTGAGGTGACGATTGCGGGCAAGTTGCAAGACATGCTGGCCACCGCCACCCCCGCCAACGACTTGGTTTTCGCCTATGGGGTGGATGCCCCGACCATTCGGGTAGATCAGATGATGGTGGCAGGGAAATAGGCTTTGGGGTAAGCTGTTAACCAACCCATTGCTGTTTATTTTAGACCCACATTATATGGTATCGCCGACCCGTTGATTGTTTAAGGAGTGCTGATGTTTTTTCGCAGATTGGCCAAAAAGGAATCCCCAACCACTGAATCCACCCCCCTCTATAGCAAAATTACGCGCAGCGTGCGGATTTCTGTGGAACCCCATTACCTGGCGGATCAATCGGCACCCGCCGATCGGCATTTTTTGTGGGCGTATCGGGTGTTAATCGAAAATCTGGGTAATGAAACTGTTCAGCTGTTAAGCCGCTATTGGCGGATTACCAATGCCTTTGGCCAAGTGCAGGAGGTGCGGGGCGCTGGCGTGGTGGGGGAACAACCCGAGTTAGAGCCTGGCCAAAGCTTTGAGTACACCAGCGGTACACCCCTTAGCACGCCATCCGGCATTATGGTGGGATGCTACAACATGATCACCAGCCAGGGTGAACAATTTGAGGTGGAAATTCCCGCCTTTCCCCTGGATATCCCCAGCCAGCCGAAAACCCTGCATTAGAGCATTTCCCATTTAGCCCTACACATCGTTCCGCCGTCGCTGCGCTATGGCGCGCCCAGCCGCGCGGCTCGCCTTGCCTTCCTAGTGGTGAACTAAAGCGAAAACGCTCTCGGGATTTCCCCATCATCCTAAAGCTTGGGGGTGTTAAGGGCTTGATGCAGGCTGACTTGACCACTGCCGCGCTTAAGGGCTTGGGGTTGATTGGATGGATCGGGCGACCAAGCGGTGATGGTCATCAGATTGATGGTGGCGGGGATCAACCCATCCTCACGGCCGAATTGCTGTTGATAGAATTGGCCAGCCTGCTCAAACACACCGCGGCGGGTTGGGTGGCGCGGGCGGATAACCGTGCTGTTACGCTCACCCAGGGCTTGCAAATCCTTAAGCAGGCTTTTGATATTGGGATACAGAATTTCCAAATGGGTAACATCCGCCACTGGCAGAGCAAAGCCAGCGGTTTGTAACATTTGCCCAACATTCTTAATCGCGGTCACGGGATGCATGCGGGGATAGATGCCCCCTGAAACTCTAAGATCCGCCTGCAACAAACATTGCTTTAGCTCATTCAGGTTATCTTCGCCATAAAAACTGGCCAGCAGCAGGCCGTCAGGACGCAGCACCCGTTTGATTTCCTGCAAACACCCCAACACGTCGTTAACGGTGTGCAGGCTGAACATACTGATACAGGCATCAACACTGTGATCGGCCAGCGGCAATTGCAACCAATCCTCAGCGATAACGGGCAATATATTGGGATAGCCGCGATAGGCGCCCGCTATGGACAGGCCAGCTGGTATCAGATGACAAACCTGGCGCGTGGGGCTGGAGACAGCTTGACTCAGCAGCGGGCTAGGGCTGCCCAAATCCAACAGGCGGGCAAAGGGACGGCGAACAGCCTGCAACCGCATGGCCAGGGCGGCGGCCACCTCATCCAACAGGGGGTGGTTGGCCAGCACGGTGGGGTTGGCGCGCTGCCGCCCTGAACGCAGGGCGATCGGATCAAAAATAATCGGCGCTGTTGTCATAAAAATCTATCGGCCTATGGCGGGTTATCCTTAAGATGATCCATTAGTTACCATTAACAAATCCTTTGCAACGATGCGCTGGCTTTGGGCATAATGGCTGTACCGACCAGGGATTTTGGGGCGGGTTCTATCTGTAGAAAGGCATGGGCGAACAGTGGGCAATTTTGGGCTAAGTTGGCGGCCAAGTCGGTGGCCAAATGGGCGATTTCATGATGCCAAATTGGGGCTAGCCAGCCTTTTTCAGGCAATCTGCAAACCGCTGTACCGCACACCACAGAAAGTCATTGGCGGCATAGGCAATTTTCTGCTGCCGCCCCGCTGCCTAAGTTGTCGCCAACAAACCCTGCAAGACAATGGCCTGTGCCCAGACTGTTGGCGACAGCTGACCCCGCTAACCCTATGCTGCCAGCGTTGTGCGCTGCCGATGGCGCCAGAATTGGGCGGAGGGGCGGGGGATTTGCTGTGCGGCAATTGCCTGACCAGCCCGCCACCCTTTTGCCTTACCCGTTCCGCCTTGTTGTATGATGATGTCAGCGCCCAACATATCATGGCCTTTAAGCATGGTGACCGCCTGGACTATGCCCCGTGGTTTGCCCGCCTGCTGTGGCAAGTGGGTGGCCAAAAGCTGTTTGATGGTGCCGATTGGATTGTACCCGTGCCCCTGCATTGGACGCGGCAGTGGCGGCGGCGCTATAACCAGGCGGCAGAGCTGGGCAAGCGGGTCAGCAAGCTTAGCGGGGTGGCGGTTGGCCATCACCTGCTGAAACGGCGCAAAGCCACCAAAAGCCAGGGTGGGTTGGGGATGGCGGCGCGGCAACGCAATGTTGCCCATGCCTTTCAGGTGCCGCCTAAGTCTAAGGCACAGTTGGCGGGCAAAACCGTTGTGCTGATTGACGATGTTTTTACCACAGGGGCAACCGCCCGCGCCTGCAGCCAGGTGTTGTTGCGGGCGGGCGCGGCGGAGGTGCGGGTGCTGACCATTGCGCGGGTGGCACGCAGCGCCTAATCTCCCCCGAACCTGCTCGCCCCCTTGGCATAAGGGGCAAAATTGTATAGGCTAGGCACCATTCATTAGCCAGCCCAAAGGGGGATTGCCATGGCGCGCCAGCCCGTCGACAAACCTGCCAACAAAATTGAATATTTTATTGAGCAGTTGGTGTTTCAAAGCCGTTGGCTGTTGGTGCCCCTGTATATCGGCCTTATCGTTGTATTGGCGCTGTTTTCCATCAAATTTCTTAAGCAAGTTTTTCTGCTATCCCTAGATATTTTTACGATCGACAGCGTGCCGTTTCTGGTTCAACTGCTTGAACTGGTTGACAAAATTATGGTGGCCAATCTGGTTATCATGGTGTTGATTGGCGGCTATGAAAATTCTGTTTCCCGCATGTCGGTCACCGATACGGAAAAAAGGATCCGATGGCTGGGTAAGCTGGACACTGGCACGCTGAAAATTAAGCTGTCGACCTCTATCGTGACGATTTCGGGCGTGCATTTGTTGAAAATTTTCATGACGCTGAATCAATACAACAACGAACAACTGTTTTGGTATGTGGCGATTCATGTGGTCTTTGTAATCTCAGCGATCTTGTTGGCCTATCTGGATCGCGTGACCCGATCCGCCGATCCGCACTAACGGTAGCGCCCCTGATGCCGCCCGCCGTCCAACCCAATGATTTGATGCCCCTTAAAAAAACCAAGGGAAAGCAGGCATATTGGCACTGTTGGCAAACGAATAAGGTTTTGAGAGGTGGGTTATGGATGCTTTTGCTGTTGGGCAGCCTGTTGCACCCGGGATCATCGAATAGCGGTTTTGCAGCCAGTAT
>VEQJ01000325.1 GCA_018883285.1 Alphaproteobacteria bacterium | reverse complement strand
GGCAGAAGGTAAGCAGGTCGTCAATGACTCCAAAACCCCCTCTGGTCGTGTGCATGTTGGGTCGCTGCGCGGCGTTATTATTCACGATGTGATTTATCGCGCCCTAAAACATGCTGGTAAGCCTGTCGATTTTCTGTATGGCGTTGACGATTATGACGCGCTGGACAACGTGCCAGGCTATCTGGATAAGGCCAAATTCACCCCCTATTTGGGCTTTCCCCTGTGCAACGTCCCCTCCCCAGGCGGCGATGCAGGCAGCTATGGCGAACACTTTATGGATGAATTCCTGGAGGTTTTTGAGTATTTGGGGGTAAAGCCGCATGTGTACTACCTGCATGACCTTTACCGTTCGGGGCAGTTAAACGGCCATATTGATACCTTCTTGAAAAATGCTCACCTGGTGCGGGAGGCCTATTTGGAGATCAGCCGCGCCCATCGTGCTGAGGATTGGTACCCGTTTCAGGTAATTTGTGAGAACTGCGGCAAGATTGCCACCACTGTGGTATCGGATTACCAGAACTCTAAGGTGTTTTACACCTGCCAGCCTGATGCCACCAAATATGTCGCTGGTTGCGGCCATTCGGGCTGGATTTCCCCCTTTGATGGCAACGGCAAATTGCCGTGGAAAGTGGAATGGGTGGCCAAGTGGGATCTGTTGGGTGTCACCATAGAGCTGGCGGGTAAAGATCATTCGCAAAAGGGCGGATCGCGAGATGTTGCCAATTCAATTTACCAAAAAGTGATGCAAAAACAGGCGCCCTTTCATTCCCCCTATGAGTTCCTGTTGGTCAATGGCACAAAAATGAGCTCGTCCAAGGGGATTGGCTCCAGCGTGAAGGAAATGGCGGATCTGTTGCCGCCGCAACTGTTGCGCTTTTTGATGCTGCGTACCCAACCCAGAACGGTTATCAACTTTGCGCCCAACTATGAAACCACCACCCGGTTGTTTCAGGACTACGACAACCTGATCAAGAAATACGTGGCCTTGGAACCAGAGGCTAAGACTGAATCCGCCCTGCCAGAGGAATTGATTCCGTTGCTGTACGCTCAGCCCGATGGGGTGATTAAGTCCTATCAGCCTGTCGATTTCAGCACGATTATCTCCCTGTTGCAGGTGCACCATCTGGACGTGCGGGAGGATATTGCCAAAAGAAGCCCGCAACCGCTGACCGAGCATGATTGGGACATCGCCAATCACCGCATTACGGTTGCCCAGAAATGGCTGGAGGACTATGCGGATGAGGAGGATAAGTTGGTGCTGTATCTGGACAAAATCCCTGAGAAAGCCAGTGAGCTAACAGCGGAGCAGGTGGCCTATCTAGGGCAGTTGGCACGCAATCTTAGCACGGTAGAGGCTTGGGAGGCTGAGGAGTTGCAGACCGCCCTGTTCGCCACCGCGAAGGAGTTGGAGTTGCAGCAGTCCACCGCCTTTAAGGCGATCTACCTGTCGCTGTTAGGGAAAGAACGGGGGCCAAAAGCAGGGGCGTTGCTGTCTTATCTGGAACGTCCCTTTGTGATCCAACGCTTCCAGGAGTTGTCGGCGGCCTAGGGGCTAAAATGTTTAGTTTCTCATTGTAGTGGTGTATTATACAGCGAACTGCGAAGGGAGGAACTATGGGACAAATTTTACACGCAAGGGCTACGACGACGCACCGCCAGCGAGCTTTCATACAGCAATCTGAAGA
>VEQJ01000324.1 GCA_018883285.1 Alphaproteobacteria bacterium | reverse complement strand
CACCCAAATCGCCTGTTTCGACACCGCCTTTCATCAGACGCAACCGCCCCTGCACCGCCTGTTGGGACTGCCACGGGCGCTGCATCAGGCTGGCATCAAACGCTATGGCTTTCACGGTTTGTCCTATCAATACATCGCTGGCCAGCTGCCCACCCTGCTGGGCAAGGTGGCTGAGGGGCGGGTGGTGGTAGCGCATTTGGGCAGCGGCGCCAGCCTGTGCGCGATGCATCGGCGGCAATCGGTTGCCAGCACCATGGGCTTTTCCGCCCTCGACGGCCTGTTGATGGCCACCCGTTGCGGCAGTTTGGATGCGGGCGTCGTGTTGCATCTGTTGAACCAGGGCTATGACCAACAACGCCTAACCCAGTTGCTGTATAAGGAATCTGGCCTGTTGGGCGTGTCGGGGATCAGCGGGGATATGCGCGATTTGGAGGCCAGCCCCGATCCGCAGGCGGCTGAGGCGGTCGCCCTGTTCCTGCACCGCGCCCACCAACAGCTGGCGGCAATGGTGGCCAGCCTGGGGGGAATTGATGCGCTGGTCTTTACCGCAGGCATTGGCCAGCATAGCGCGATGGTGCGATCCCGCCTATGTCAGCTGGCGGCCTGGATGGGGATCGATCTGGATGAGGGGGGCAATGCCAGCGCCAGGGCTGATCAGCCCGTCGTGTTAAGCACCGCCAGCAGCCGGGTGGTGGTGGCGATGATTCCCACCGATGAGGAGGCGGTGATGGCCGATGCCCTGGCCGATGCAGTGGCCAGACTTTCCAGATAGCACGCCATTTCCATAGCCCCTTGCGCAAGGGTACAACCTCTGATAGTATTCATCCTAGTCACACACTAATATGGTGTGCCAATCAGTCGGCCATTCGGTCGGGCACCTGTTCGGGTGTTTGCAATCCTACCATTCGGGTAAAAAAGGTTTCGCTTATGAGCACTTTGGTTAACAAAAACGTTATGGTTAACGGTCACCGCACCTCAATGCGGTTGGAGCCGGAAATGTGGGACGCCCTGGCCGAAATTTGTGCGCGCGAACGATGCAACATTCACCAGCTGTGCAGCCAGCTGGAACTGAATCGCCAAAGCTCTACCCTGACCGCGGCGATGCGGGTCTATATCATGAATTATTTTCGCCAGGCGATGCACGCCATGGTGGCCGACAATCGCGCTTATGAGGTGGCGATGTCCCCCCTGATGACCAGCATGCAGGTCGCCACCGCCAATAAGGGGTTGAATCGCCGTGAGGCAGAGGTTGCGGCGCAGCGATAGGGTTATTTTCTGGCGGCGTTTGACAAGCCCGCCCCCATGCGCCACCATGACAAAGTCGGTTGGCTGGATGGCCGCTGGCAGTCGTTAAGGCTGCTGGAGGAAAGTCCGGGCTCCATGGAAATAGGGTGCTGGGTAATCCCCAGCGGGGTTGGCTGAAAACGCCGACTCAAGGGAAAGTGCCACAGAAACGATACCGCCATTGCTTGCCCCCTGGGTAAGTGGTGGTAAGGGTGAAATGGTGCGGTAAGAGCGCACCGCCGATTGGGTGACCGATCGTGGCGGCGGCAAACCCCACCCGGAGCAAAACCAAATAGGCAGGGCGCGATCATCATCCCCTGGGTGATGATCGATCGTATTTCCACGATTGTCCTGCGGGTCGGTTGCTAGAGGTATGGGGGTAACCCCAGCCCCAGATGAATGG
>VEQJ01000323.1 GCA_018883285.1 Alphaproteobacteria bacterium | reverse complement strand
TGCGCTCTTTCTGGCCAATAATCACCTTTTGTGGTTTAATTGCGCTTTAATTCACGATAAACCATGCTTCTTGTTCGCCCTAATGCTAAGGCAATCTCCGCTATAGAGGACTCCGATTGCCTTAGCCAAGCCATATTCTCTCTTTCGTCCAAGCTTAATTGTTGATACCGTCTCATCTGGAACGCCTTTCTGTGCTCGTTTTTCCAAACCGCACTCTAAGGTGTTGCACTTCATTTTAGAACCTAGCGATTACTCAATCCCCCTTGGCATTGGGGTGGTGGCATCTTAAGTATAGGGACGGGCTTGCCCTTCACGAAGATCCCAATTCTTTTAGGATAAACCGTAACATGAGCAATGTGCTTATCATAGGTGCAAGCAGTGGTCTGGGAAAGGAATTGGCACACCAATATTTTGGCCAGCCAGATTTTCATGTAACGACTGTTGCTCGATCTGCTAATGAACAAAAAATTTCAGACCAGCATATTCAATATGATATATCAAAACAAGAAAATTCAGAGAATTTATTATCAATAATATCTGAGAGGTCTTACAAACTTATTATTTATTGTGTTTCCGCCTGGGGAGAATCTGGAGAATTCAAGTCAGAAGAAATTGAACAATTTGTCGCGACTGGCCCTATGGGATTTTTGAAACTCATTGAAAAAATGATCGAACATCAAATTTTGGACGAAAAAGCCAGCGTTTTTAGTATCGGATCAACGACGACATTGAACAGCAATGCTGTTCTTTATGGCTCTAATAGCCCTGTTTATGCGCTAGCCAAAGAAATGCAACGATTTATCTCATTGGAACTTCAGCGAAAATTGTTAAAAAAACAAGCAAGCGTTACAACGCTTACTGTGGGAGGTTTGGGAGAAAATAGGATAAAACCCATTGATATTTTTAAGATTATCAACTGTTTTCATTCTCTTTCCCCAGAATGCAGACCCATAGAATTGATTATGCCAAGTCAAACCGATTTCAAGCTTTAGCCGCACGAGGCATTCGTACGCACGCCAAAATCCCCCCACCATCCCTCTTGGCTTTACGCTGACAGCGCCTTAAGTATAGAGGCAGGCCTGCCCTGCGATTTTTTTGGCAAAAGCCGTTTTTCTGATTCTCTACTATCCTAAAGATCCCCTCCTGATGCGCCCATCCCCTGCCCCCGCTGCTCCTGCTACACCGCCCACGGGTACCGAATCACGCTATCACCGCCAGGCCTTGGCCGCCGTTATCCCACTGTTGTGGGGGCGGGGCATTGACGATGCAGGCCTAAAAATACGGCATCGGGTCTGGGGCGCGTTGGGTTGCCTGATGCTGGCCAAATTGGTGGGGGTAGCGGTACCCCTGTTGTTCCGTGCCAGCGTCGATAGATTGGATAGCATCAACCGCCTGGCCGCCAGCCAACCGCCTGAGGTGGTGGGAGCCGCCGCCGTCATCGGCCTGATAATTCTGTATGGGCTGATGCGGGCGTTGACCAGCGGCTTTAGCGAATTGCGCGACAGTTTGTTCGTGCGGGTCACGCAACGGGCGGCGCGCCATGCGATGGGTAAGACTTTTGGCCACCTGCATCAACTGTCCTTAAGCTTTCACCTGAACCGTCAGATGGGCAGCCTTAGCCGCGCCCTGGAACGTGGGCGTGAGGGGATGGAGTTTCTGGTCACCTTTATGCTGATGAACATCCTGCCCACCGTGCTGGAA
>VEQJ01000322.1 GCA_018883285.1 Alphaproteobacteria bacterium | reverse complement strand
CTATTGGGGCGCGCAGACCGAACGATCCCGCCGCAATTTTGTGATCGGGGGGGAAAGGATGCCACTGCCCCTTATCCACGCCTTTGGCCTGGTCAAACAGGCATGCGCGCTGGTGAATCAACAGATGGGCGCCCTGCCAACCGAAATTGCGGGCGCGATTGCCCAGGCCGCGGCTGAGGTGGGGGAGGGGCGTTTGGACGACCAATTCCCCCTGGTGGTTTGGCAAACGGGCAGCGGTACCCAGACCAACATGAATCTGAATGAGGTGGTGGCCAACCGCGCCAATGAGCTGTTGGGCGCGCCGCGTGGTCAGAAAAAACCCGTTCACCCCAATGATCATGTCAACTATGGCCAATCCTCCAACGATTGCTTTCCAACCGCGATGCATGTGGCGGCGGTAACGGCGGTGGTGCAGGAATTGTTGCCCGCGGTGGCGCACCTTAAGAAGGCCTTTGCGGACAAGGCCAACGCCTGGATGAAACTGTGCAAAATTGGCCGCACCCACCTGCAAGATGCGGTGCCGATGACCCTGGGGCAGGAGTTTTCGGCCTTTGTTGCCCAGCTGGAGATGGCGGAGCGGCAGTTGCAGGCGGCCTTGCCAGAGCTGTATCCATTGGCGCAGGGGGGAACAGCCCTGGGCACAGGCCTGAACGCTAAGCCAGGATTTGGGGAGGCGGTGGCGGCCAAATTGGCTGAGCTAACTGGCCTACCCTTTACCAGCGCGCCCAACAAATTTGCGGCGCTGGCCAGTCATGACGCGCTGGTGGCGCTGTCGGGCGGCCTAAACCTGCTGGCCAACCAGCTGTTCAAGATTGCCAACGACATCCGCTGGCTGGCTTCGGGCCCTCGATGCGGCCTGGGTGAGCTGCATTTGCCAGAGAATGAGCCGGGATCCTCCATCATGCCGGGTAAGGTCAATCCGACGCAGGCTGAGGCGATGACCATGGTCTGTGCCCAGGTGATGGGCAACCATGTGACGGTGACGGTGGCGGGCAGCGGCGGCTTTTTGCAGCTAAACGTCTTTAAGCCCGTGATGATCTACAGCGTGCTGCAATCCACCAAACTGCTCAGCGACGCCTGCCGCAGCTTTGCCGACAATTGCGTGGTGGGGATTGAGCCAGTTAAGGAACAGCTTCAAGAATACCTGCATAACTCCTTGATTTTGGCGACAGCCCTTAACCCGATTATCGGCTATGACAACGCCGCCGCCGTGGTCAAAAAAGCTTACAAGGAAAACCTTAGCCTGAAACAAGCTGCCCTCGACCTCAACCTGCTAACCGCTGAACAGTTCGACGCCGCCGTCAAGCCAGAGGAAATGGCGTTTCCAAAGTAGGGTGCTAATTGCGCCAAAGCTGGCTCTATGCCCAAATTTTTGGCCAAAATTTAAATCGTATAATTTATATTATGTAAATTAGCGGTGGCGGGACGGTTGGGTTTGAGCCTGGTTGGCGCGCTCTAACAACGGATTGACCAGCATCTCCCCCCCCCCGAAAAACGGCGGATGCAACGACGGACGCAAATGGCTAGGCAGGATGCATTTCCATCCCAAACGGCTGGCGCAACCCAGACTACGAAAAGCATCAAAACCATCTGCAAAAACCATGTTTTTAACCCATGATAACCATCTGTTAACCACGGCACGATTAGGGTAAAAACACAGCCAGTTTTTTCGGAAAGCCTTAGCATGCACCAGTATTCACAC
Organism: Alphaproteobacteria bacterium; assembly: GCA_018883285.1. GTDB lineage: Bacteria > Pseudomonadota > Alphaproteobacteria > CAISOG01 > CAISOG01 > CAISOG01. The sequence continues at coordinate 2 of VEQJ01000322.1, read as the reverse complement.
AG
>VEQJ01000321.1 GCA_018883285.1 Alphaproteobacteria bacterium | reverse complement strand
CCATTAAGGCGTTGCGCAAAGACGTGCTGGCCAAATGCTATGGCGGCGATATCACCCGCAAACGCAAGCTGCTGGATAAGCAAAAAGAGGGGAAAAAGCGGATGCGCCAGGTTGGCCGAGTCGATATCCCCCAAGACGCCTTCATCGCCGCGTTGAAACTGGATAGCTAGGGTTTTCCCGAACCGTTATAGCCGAAAGCCAACCGTCGCTGTCCGCCTGTAGAAAATGGGGAGCCGCCAAGTGCAGCCCCCCATCACGATGAGCCTTAGAGCATTTCCCATTTAGCCCTCCACGTCGTCAGACTGCGGACTCGCCGTGCTCACGTATCCCTGTATACGCTCCGCGCGGCTCGCCTTGCCTTCCTAGTGGTGAACTAAAGCGAAAACGCTCTAGAATGCCCACTGCCAGGCCACTTGCAGGCGATAGTCCATATCGGGTTGCACGCCTGAATAGCGCTGATAGGCGGGCAGGCCGAATTCCACGGCCAGCCGTTGCCCCGCCAGTACCCCCAGATTCTCACCCGCCAACAGGTTCAGCCCGACATTGGCCATCACCCGTTCCCCATCCAGCTCACTGGGATTTGCGCCGGCAATAGCCTTCAAAGGCAGGCTGGTGTTACGGCCAGACACATCGTCCCACCGTTCAGCGTCCAGGCGCAGGGAAAGGCTGGCAAAGTCGGTGACATTGCGGGCAACCCACCCCGTCACGCTGTAATCATTGCCCAGGCGATACCCCTTGCTGTTTTCCCCCACGCGAATGGTGTTCAGGGTTTGCGCGCCCCATGCCCATTGCCCCGCCGACCCGTTATAGGTGGCGCCGATAATCGGATCCACCGTGCCGCTACCAAACTGCATCTGATAGGGCAGGTTGTAGACCTTATTGTGGTGATCGGTGAAGGTTTCATCAATCGACCCCGTGGGCAGGCTGAGCCCCAGGTTCAGATGCACCGCCTGTCGATTGGCTTCATCTTCCTTCTTGTAGAGGGAGTAAAGACCGATGACTTCGGTATCGCCCAAACCTTGGGTGGTGTGTTGGTGGATATGCCCGCCGCCGTGCGACGATTGGTGGGTCATATCCATCACCATATATTGGGGCATGATCATCAGCGTGAGGTCATCGGTGATGCCGTACATCACCTCAACCATATGCATCTCCATATCCATTTCGACGGCGGCCTCACCATAAGCCGCCATCACGCTGGCGTTGCTGACCTTACTGGTGCCAGAGCGATAGCCGGATGTGCGGGATCGTTCATAGTCATAGCCGACCATCCACTCCCCCTTCTTATGCAAATGGTCACCCTCAACCCCGATAGGGGCATGGTCGGTGGGGGTTTTGCGGTCATCCGCTTGTGCAGATGAGACCGCCAACAGAGCAAGCGCGAAGGCGCCCGCACCAATAAAGTGCTTCATAACTTTTCCTTTGAAATGATGATAATGATGGCCACCCGCAGCAACAGGGATGGCCAGTGGGTTTTGTTAGCCGATGGCGGCGGGCGGCGAACGGGTGCGCAATCGGTACCAACGGGCTTCACCCGCCAAAGGGCTATAGTCGGCATGCGCCGTAACGAGGGATGCCTCAAACAGGCTGGGCAGCGATAGGGCGACGGCGGCGGGCGGCGCGGCCAGGCCGTGGGCGGCAACGTAACACAGCGGGCATTGATAGGGCTGATGCGGCTTGGCGGGATCTCGCCCACTGGTGGGC
>VEQJ01000320.1 GCA_018883285.1 Alphaproteobacteria bacterium | reverse complement strand
TTCAGCCAGCGTTCGGCGTCCAGCGCCGCCATACAGCCCAACCCTGCCGCCGTCACCGCCTGGCGATAAACCTTATCCTTCACATCGCCCGCGGCAAAAACGCCAGGAATGCTGGTAAGGGTGCTGTCAGGCTTGGTCAGCAGATAACCATGCTCATCGGTTGCCAACTGCCCCTTAAACAGGCTGGTGGCGGGATCATGGCCGATGGCGACAAAAACCCCATCGGCGGCAATCTCATGGCTGGCTTGGCTGTGCACATCTTGCAGCTTTAGCCCCGTAACCGCCTCAGCCTGGCCGTCGGCTTTGCGGGTGCCCAAGACTTCGACCACCTCATGATTCCACAGCACGGTGACGTTGGGCTTTTCCAACAACCGCTGCTGCAACACCTTTTCCGCGCGCAGGGAATCGCGGCGGTGGATTAACACCACTTCGGCGGCCAGGCCTGATAGAAACAACGCCTCCTCAACCGCGGTGTTGCCGCCGCCGATAACCGCCACCCGCTTGCCCTTATAGAAAAAGCCGTCACAGGTCGCACAGCCCGACACGCCAAAGCCGCGGAATAGGGTTTCGGATGGCAGACCAAGCCAACGCGCCTGCGCCCCGGTAGCGATGATAACACTGTCGGCCAGGTAGATATCGCCGCTATCCCCAACCGCCTTAAATGGCCGCTGGTTCAGATCGATTTGCGCGATAATGTCATAGATTAATTGCGTGCCGACATGCTTGGCCTGCGCCTCCATCTGCTCCATCAGCCAGGGGCCCTGGATGGGGTTGGCAAAGCCAGGAAAATTTTCCACCTCGGTGGTAACCGTCAACTGGCCACCAGGTTGGGGGCCTTGCACCAACATGGGTTGGCGATTGGCACGGGCGGCGTAAATGGCGGCGGTGTAGCCAGCGGGCCCACCACCGATGACCAAAATTTGTGTGTGATAGGTTTGTGGCATGGCTTGCTGACCTTTGATTCAGGTAAAAACTCTTGCCCCATTGTATAGGGGCTGGCTGGCAAAAAAACCAGCCTTCTAACGCATTTTTTGCCCTTGCTCGTGATGTCATATTTTTGCCGCAATACCCCTTGTCAAAACAGGCTTTTTCTTGTAAGAAAATTACACTGACAAGCGCTGCTATTCTAAAGCCTTGCCGTGCCCTTTATGCCCGTTATTTCACCACGCTTATGGATCTTTATCACCCATGACCACACGTCCGATTAAATTGGATCAAATTGACCGCAACATTTTGCGCACCCTTCAGGAAACTGGCCGCAAAAGCAATATTGACCTAGCTGAGGAGGTGGGGTTGTCCGCCCCCCCCTGTCTTAGGCGGGTAAAAATTCTTGAGGAGGAGGGGTTTATCAAGGGCTATCACGCTGAGCTGAATCCCGAAAAAATTGGCTTTCGGGTGGTGGTGTATGCCAAAATATCCCTGCACACCAATTCCGATGAAGACCTGGATGCCTTTGAGGCCTTGTTGGCGGATTGGCCAATGGTGCGCGAAGCCTATATGTTGGCGGGCGATGACGACTATCTGCTAAAGGTGGTGGCCGAAAGCTGGGAGCATTATCAGGGCTTTGTAACCAGCCAGCTGGCCAACGCGCCCAATGTTGCCAAATTGTCGTCAACCCTGGTCGTCAAGACGGCCAAAAATGCCTATGGTGTGCCGGTGCTGTAAGCCTTTGGGGGATAGTGGGTAGCGCCGATGTGGAACAGCCCCATAG
>VEQJ01000319.1 GCA_018883285.1 Alphaproteobacteria bacterium | reverse complement strand
AGCGATTACCGTTCCGCCCGTTGCCAACCGCAACAATCTGCCCGGTAAATCGACCAACAATGTCCCCAACAGCCAGGATGTGTTTGGGCTGACCGAAACGCAACGGTTGGCGGTGGAGCAGGATTGTCGCAGCGAGGTTGGCAAGCAGTTCCCGAAGTTGCAGGCGAATCAGCCGGTGTTGGGCAGCATTTGTCAATGTGCGACCAACAAAATTGCTAAGGCCGATGCCAAACTGACCCAGAATGACTACACACGGTTTTTGAACAAAGACCCCAGCCTATTAAATGATCCGCGCTATGCCCAGGTGATTATGGAGGTGTCAGAGGCCTGCATAAACCCCATATTCCAAAAGGATCCCAGTGTTTTTTTAGACTTGGGGACACCCAACGGGGGCATGCCAACGGGTCAAACCTATAATTTTGGTGGCACTGAGGCGGCGGGTGCGGCTAATGGCACAATACCGCCCGCCCTGTTGGGGGCTATGCCTGGTACCAATTCAGGTGTGCAGCCGCAACCTGCGCCCAACACCACCGCCCCCGCCAACAGCAACCGCCGCCCCTTTGTGGTACGTTAGTTTTGGGTCGATTGTGCGTTCGCTCTCCCCATTTTTTGTGTAAGAAGGGGGGGGTAATGGTGACGATAGAAATTGGCTGGCTGCCCCCCGCATCACCATGTCATCCTACCCTTTATGGGTAGGATCTCAAATCCCAACCGCTGACAGACGGTAGCATCGCATGGATCCTACCCACGGGAGGTAGGATGACACCTGAGAAGCGGCAAAGATGAGGCAAGGATGACAGCGGAGCTGTGGTAGGGGTGGATGCCAATCAGACAGAACAGCAAAATACCCCCCCACTGGATCGCTGTCCGCGATCCGACTCCCCCGCCCATCTTACATAAAAAGGGTTGGAGTGTGTTCTCCCCCCCCCCCTGGCGGGAGGGGGTTGGGGGAGGGGGAGAAATAAAGAAGGCGGTGGCTAAATAGTGTAGTCATAAGGTAAAAAATGTTATAAGTTTCCATCTAATTTTATTATAGAAAAATTGATCCTTGAAAGGATAAATCCTGTTATTCTATACAAAATAAATCGAAAAATTCAGCGGGACTAGGATCAAGATTTGTACAAGATAAGGCATCTTGTTGAAAATACTTTTCTTCATTTGAAACAATGGCGTGGAATTGCCACGTGATACCTTAAAAATACAAAATCTTTCCTCGCCGCCGTCCACATCCGATGCATCATTATGTGGGCAAAAATCTCGTGACTACAATATTTAGATGGCCATCACAAAAAATCCTGAGTTTTTGTGAACAATTTGGTTGCCAGGGCGGGGCGAAGCCCTTATAATCGCTGTCTGCATTGCCCGATGGCTTAATTTTAAGCTGCACTAACGGCAATGTCGGCGTGGCGTTGGGGGTATAGCTCAGTTGGTTAGAGCGCCGGCCTGTCAAGCCGGAGGCCACGGGTTCAAGTCCCGTTACTCCCGCCAGCCGTCAATCCCGCCGTGATACTATCCCCACGCCCTATCCAAAGTAAAAGCGGGGGATCCACAGAACGGTACGGCAAGGGTGTGCGGTGGCAGTTGATGGACTCTCTAAATTCACAAACGAAGTGCAACATCTTGATAAGGTGATGTTGCTATGGAAAAAAGAAGATACAGCCAGCTTACGCTGGAAGAACGCTGCACGATTGCCCGACTACATCAAGACGGCGGATCG
>VEQJ01000318.1 GCA_018883285.1 Alphaproteobacteria bacterium | reverse complement strand
ATGTCGGTTTACCCTGATGGGGATAGGTTGGGCAATTGGTTGAGGCCAGGGTGTTCGGAAAGCTGGCGGGCGTAGCGTCAAAACGGCCGAGGGGGGCACCCCCTCCATGCGTTCAAACCTCCCCGCTTCCTCTATCATTTTGTTTTTGAAAACAAAATGATGTACCAACAGCGAAGCAATAATCAAGCTAATGCGCTGATTTTCCGTCTTTCTATCAATAGGTTCTCGTAATCACCCTGTTTCAGGGGGCAATCAACCAAACTAAGAAATTCTGCTTTGCTTAGGCCACATTGCTTGGCCATCTGTGCGATCAGATGTGCGCCAATTTCTCTATTGCCATGGCTGGTCTTTGTTGTGATCCTCGTCTTTTTTCCATTCGTATTGTGGTAAATGAAATAATGGTGATGACTATCGGTTTTAACGAAACCCTTAGCCAAAAGCCCCCGTTCAACATCGGCCTGATCACGCTGCATCGGGATCCTCTTCCGAGAATGTTTCTAGCAGGGCATGACGCAAATTTATTGCATCAGCACTTAGATCCGTTGCTGGTGCTAAAACATACTCACGCCACAGCATGATGATTTGCGCATTAAGATCTTCTAGAAGTTTTTCGCGCGTCTCTGCATAAACACAGATGCCAATGTGATCATTATCTAAGGAGATAAGTTGTTTAGATTCATCAAGAAAAGGCGTCATAACGATATTATTATTTGCACACAGAAAAATACCGTCTGATTTTACATGTTTTATCTCGAAATCAGTCATATCAAGGTCTTGAATGTTGGTGACATTAACAATTTCCCTTGGAAGACCTGCGTCATCAACGATGACTTTGCCTGTTACCTGGATCATTTCGCGGCGATTTTCGTATAACAGGTCTTCGATGTTTTCCTCATAGTAGCAGTCTAATACCCGATTTTTGGGGGGATAGATTATTTCCAATTTACGTTTTGAGAAATCGATGCTTTTAAGTTCACCAGTTATTGTTTGTGATTCTTCGCGTCGCTGTTGCGATATAGTAAGTTCGTTTATGAATATTGGAACTCCATCATCGAAAGTTGCAAATTTCTGTTTTTTTGAATTATAGAGGGCTAATTTCCAACCTGTCCCAGGACTGGGAGCCATTTCACGTATATACTCCAAAACTTTTTTTCTTAGTCTGGAGTCAGGTAATATTTTTGATATTTCTAATGTGCTGCGGCTTGATACCGCCACGAGTAACTCAGTGAATTTGTCCAACGCTTCACCAATTTGCTCCGCCCAAAAATCAGCACTTGTATTGCCTGCAGTCATGGGGACTGCATAGCTACCATCAACAGGGATTTCACATGCAAGCTCAAATTTACGCATTGTTTCGGCAGGAAGGCGTGCACGTTCTTTGATCTCTCTGCCCTCTATTCCAAATCCAATAAGCTCAAAAGCACGTTGAGTGTTTGTTAAAACTTGAACCAGCACACCTACAGGGACACTGTGCCCATCAGCACGTCCCCCCTCGAGATGAAGCTCAAATTTCAGTTCTTTTTCCATGATTTCTCGGCTTAACAAACCACATAAGTAGGAACCAACACCATCAAATCTCCTAGATTAATCGCCAGCCGATGGAAGGTGGCATCTAGGGCACGGTTTGAGTGTTTACCATCCTGGACAGAGTATCCCATAAAACGGATCATACCTCAATGAAATTTATAAGCCCTTAACGAATCGTATGGCACTGTATTTTACCC
>VEQJ01000317.1 GCA_018883285.1 Alphaproteobacteria bacterium | reverse complement strand
CCGTTGAGCGATTCCATCATAACTCCCTATAAATGTCGACATTTCCTAAATGGTTGCAAAACCCCGCATCATTTCTCTGTCCCTCCCGCCCCCACCCCCTTGCACCGCGGGTGGCATCCGCCTATGGTGATAACCATGCAAGCCGTTATACCCTATGCGTTGTTGATAGCCCTGATAGCCACCCTGGCGGTGCTGGTGGTCGGTATTGTTGGCATGATGCAGGGGGGGGAGTTCAACAAGCGATATGGCAACAAATTGATGCGCTGGCGCGTCGCCCTGCAGGGGATCAGCCTGGTTTTGTTCGTGTTGTTAATGACTTGGAAAGGAAAGGGGTCATAGAATCCCTTTACCTATTTTTTAACGGCCTGCTGTTCTGGCGGGTGCGGCCTAAATCATCATTGGCCTTTGCCCTTTAAGGAGTTTTCCATGGAAATTAACATCTTAGGCGTTATTGGCGCGGGACAAATGGGTAACGGCATCGCCCATGTTGCCGCCCTGGCGGGGGTACAGGTGGTCTTAAGCGATATCAGCGAGGATCGATTGGCGGCTGGCCTAGAAGTTATTAAAGGAAATCTGGCGCGCCAAGTGGCTAAGGGCAAGGTGACGGAGGCCGATAGCGCCGCCGCGCTGAAGCGGATCAGCACCAGCGTCGAACTGACCGCCATGACGCCATGCGATGCGGTGATTGAAGCCGCAACCGAGAATGAGGCGATTAAAAAAGACATTCTGGCCAAATTGCTGCCGCACCTAAAGCCTGAGGCGATTTTGCTGACCAACACCTCCTCCATCTCCATCACCCGCCTGGCGGCGACCACCGATCGGCCAGGCAAATTCATGGGCATGCACTTTATGAATCCCGTGCCGGTGATGCAATTGGTGGAGTTGATTAAGGGCATTGCCACCGATGAGCCAACCTTTCAGGCCGTGTTGGCGCTGGCCAACCGTTTGGGCAAACAGCCAATCGTGGCGGAGGATTTCCCCGCCTTTATCGTCAATCGCGTGCTGATCCCCATGATTAATGAGGCGGTTTACACGTTGGAGGAGGGGGTGGGATCGATCACCGCCATCGACACCGCGATGAAACTGGGCGCCAATCACCCAATGGGGCCGTTTGAGCTGGCCGACTTTATCGGACTGGATACCTGCCTGGCCATTATGCGCGTGCTGTATGAGGGGCTGTCCGACAGCAAATATCGCCCCTGCCCACTGTTGGTCAAATATGTTGAGGCCGGATGGTTGGGTCGCAAAACCAAAAAAGGCTTCTACGATTACAGCGGGGAAACTCCTGTCCCATCGAAGTAATGGGTGGGCGCATAAGCTAAGACAGCCCCCCCCTTAGAATTTGTGCATGAGTCGATAGGGGATTAGCCAGATCAAAGGCCACCGCGGTTTATGGTAATGCGTCCGCTAAAGAGAATAGGGTAACTGTTTAGTCCCACGATGAAGAGGTGAGGGTTGGCATGGAAGGGTGAGGGATCGTCTTTCCATGCTTGGCAGATTTTTTCATAGGGGGAGCAGAAGCGCAAGGCTTTGAGTTTTTTGGTAAAATTATAGGCCATCAAAAAATCCTGCAGATGTTGTTTGAGTTCGGCAAGCGTGTCGTAGTGATAAGCCTTGATAGTCGCGTCTTTCAGGGTGCGGTTCATGCGTTCGACCTGGCCGTTGGTCCACGGATGGCGGAATTTTGTCAGGCGATGCTCGATGCCCAATTCGATGCAGGTGGCATCA
>VEQJ01000316.1 GCA_018883285.1 Alphaproteobacteria bacterium | reverse complement strand
CGTTCACGAACCCGGCGTCGGTGCCGTAGACCGGGGCCCGCACGAAGCCGCTCGACCCGCTCAGGTAGGCGTAGTCGGCCCCGTTGAAGAACAGCGCCTGGCTCATGTAGCCCCCCGCGACACCAGTCAGGTTGATGCCATTGGTGGCAAATCCGCCCAGTGCCTTAAACAGGGCGGCGGGCACGTTGCGCACCCGGAAAAACAGGCTGGTCATCAGCGGCGCCCTGCCCATATCGCGCGGATTGGCGGTGATGGTAGCGTCCGCGGGTTGCAGCAGCAGGAAGCGGGTGGTGTTGTGCCCCTCATCCTCAATATCGCTGGCCAAAAGCTGCAAGCCATAGATTTCCGCCGCCAGGCTAGAGGCTATCGCCGCCTTGCTGGAATCGCCCCAGGATGCCACATCCGCCGCCGCCCCCGCCGTGTTGCTGTGCCCCACCTCCGCGATTTGGTGGCGGCTAAGGAACCCGTGGCACTGCGCCAAGGCCTGCGGATGGCTGACCACCTGTTTGATGTCGGCCAAGGTCGCGCCAGGAAGCGCCAACAGTTGGTGGTTGACGGGCAGAAAATGTTCGGCGCGGATGGTCAGCTGGTTGCTGTGCAGCAGCAGGTGGACACCCGCCACCCGCCCCGCGGTTGAGTTTTCAATCGGGATCACCGCGCCATCGGTTTCGCCCAACGCCGCGGCCTGCATCGCCGCCTCAAAACTGGGATAGGGGACGGCGGTGGCCTGGGGGTAAAATTGTTGGCAGGCCAAATGGGCAAAGGCGCCTCGCACACCCTGAAACGCCAAGCGCTGAATCTTTTGCAAAGGGACTGTTCCTTATCCGCTAAGTTGTGTTAAGAAAAGTTCTGCAGCCTGGCTGCGCCTGCTATCGTAGCCATAGAGCCCCATTGACCCTAAGCAATTCAGTCGGAACATTCAACCATGTCACGTTCTTCTTTCGAAACCAACAAAGTGATTGCGGCCGTGTTGGTTACCCTGTTGTTGGGGCATCTGGCTGGCTTGCTTTCGGATGCGCTGATTCACCCCGTTATGCCAGAAAAACATGCCTATGCGCCGGTTGATGTGGCGGCGGTCAGCACCAGTGGGGGGGGCGGGGAATCCGCCGCGGCGGAGGCGGCTGTTGGGCCGATTGCCCCGCTGCTAAGCCTGGCCAGCGTCGAACGGGGGCAGGCCATCGCCAAAAAATGCACCGCCTGTCACAGCTTGGTTAAGGATGGCCCCAACATGGTTGGCCCCCGCATGTGGGGTGTGGTCGGCGGTCACCAGCGGCACATCGCCGATTATGCCTATTCCAAGGCGTTTCAGGGCTTAACCGGCGAATGGTCGTATGAGGAGTTGAACAAATTTTTGGTTAAGCCTGCCAAATATGCCCCTGGCACCAAAATGTCGTTCGCGGGTATCAAATCGGCGCAGGAACGGGCAGACCTTATTCTATACTTACGCACTCTAGGCGACAGCCCGCCCCCGCTGCCTTAGCAGGATTGTTGAGATTTGGTGCGACACCACGCCTCAAGCACTGTCTGTCGCACTAAGCCCTATGACTAGCGCTGAACTTCCTAACCCAATCCCTAAACGCGCCAAACAAGCCAATTCCCCATCTATTAACATTCTAAGAAAAAGGATGACGTTTGGGTGGGGAGATGGTATAAGGAGGGATGGAAAAGCGGGATGCACGGAAATTGGGATTGGCGGCGCAGGCGGAGGTGCGGCGGCTGGCTGTTGCGC
>VEQJ01000053.1 GCA_018883285.1 Alphaproteobacteria bacterium | reverse complement strand
CCCCCCCCCCCACGACTCTGCAAAAGAGTCCGCTTCGCCCCCCGCCGCCCCCCCCGTAGCTGCCACCCTGCCCCAAGCGGGCATGCCAAAAGTTGCGTTGATTGGTCGCCCCAATGTCGGCAAATCGACCCTGTTTAACCGCCTGGTGGGGCAACGCCGCGCCATTGTTCATGCCCGCCCCGGCGTGACCCGCGATCGGTTAGAGGCGGTGGCCAAACTGCTGGGCGGCGATGTCATCATTACCGATACCGCTGGGTTGGGTGAGGGGGATGATCCCCTGTCGCCGATGGGGCGCGCCCAAACCATGCAGGGGATTAAAGAGGCCGCCATGGTGCTGTTGGTGGTCGATGGCCGCCTGGGCGTTACCCCCGCGGATGAGGAGGTGGCGCGGCTGGTGCGCAAGCACAACAAACCCACCCTGCTGTTGGTCAACAAGTCGGAGGGGCAAATGGCCGCCAATTTGCAGGCTGGCCTGGCCAAGCTGGGCTTTGGTGAGCCGCTGTTGGTCTCCGCCGAACATGGCCAGGGGCTGCACCAGCTTAGTCAGCGGGTACGCGATACCCTGGGGCTGATGGATGAGCGGGAATTGTTAAAACAACGGCTGGCGGCTGAAGATCTGGCCGCCGCCCAACTGGCCGAGATGAAGGAACAGGCGCGCAAGCTGGCCGAGCAACAGGATGCTGAACAGGCGGAGGAATTGGATAACGACGATGCGACGGGTGAATCGGATCAAAGCGCGCCGATGACCAGGGCGGGCGCCAAATCGACTAAGGCAGCGGGCAAATCTGCAGGCCAGAACGCTGTTCAGCCTGTTATTTTGGGCGCGCCGCAACGGCCGCTGAAACTGGCGATTATTGGCCGCCCCAATGTCGGAAAATCCACCCTGATTAACGCCCTGTTGGGGCAAGACCGCCTGAGCGTTAGTCCGATTGCCGGCACCACCCGCGATGCGATCGCCCTGGCCTGGCAATGGCATGGCCGCCCGATTGAGCTGGTCGACACCGCCGGCCTGCGCCGCAAAACGCGGGTGGAGGATGCGGTGGAATATATGGCGGTGGGGGCGACCCTGAACGCGATTGCGATGGCCGAGGTTGTCGTGCTGCTGTTCGATGCCACCACGGGATTGGATCGTCAGGATTTGCAGATTGCCCGCCATGTGGTGGAGGAGGGGCGGGTGCTGGTCATCGCCGCCAACAAATGGGATCTGATTGATACTCCTAAAGAAGTGCGAGAGGATTTGCGGTGGCGGCTGGACACCTCCTTCGCCCAACTTGACCTGCCGCTGCTGACCATTTCGGCGGCCTATCACAAAAATTTTGACCAGATTTTTAAGCTGGTGGTCGAATTGTACGACAGCTGGAACCTGCGCCTGCCCACCCCCGCCCTGAACCGCTGGCTGCGGGCGGCGATTGAGCGGCAAACGCCCCCCTATGTTGAGGGGCGTCCGCTGAAATTCCGCTACATCACCCAACAATCGGCGCGCCCACCCCAATTCCTGCTGTTCAGCAACCGCATGGTGGAGATGCCGCCCGCCTATCAACGCTATTTGACCAACAGTCTGCGCGCCCATTTCAAACTGGCGCCGGTGCCGATTCGTTGGCAGCTGCGTACCAACGACAATCCCTATGATTAGGCTGTCATTGGCGGGTTATTGCGGGTCGGCGGGGATATAGGCGCTGGCCAGCCGCCAATAATGGGCAGCCGAATGGGGGATATAGGCCACCTCCTCAGCGCGCAGCGGCCGAAGCAGCCTGGCGGGATTGCCCCCCCACAGCTCACCGCGCCGAACCACCTTGCCCCCCGTTAACAGAGCGCCCGCCGCCAAAAAGCCGCCGCCCTCCACCACCGCGCCATCCAAAATCACCGATCCCATGCCGATATAGGCCTCATCTTGCAGCTCACAGGCATGCAGGATTACGCCATGCCCCACCGTTACCCGATCCCCGATAAGGGTCGGCCTGGCGGCACCGCCCAGCTCCCCCGACGACACATGGATGATGGTGCCATCCTGAATATTGGTTTGGCGGCCAATCCGCACAGCGTTCACATCGGCGCGAATCACCACCCCGAACCACAGGCTGCTCTCCGCCCCGATGGTCACATCGCCGATAATGGTGGCGTTGGGCGCGATAAAGCAGGGGGTCGTGATTTGGGGATGGTGCCCCTGAAACGGCAGAATTAGGCCGCCGTTGGGATAAGCTGTCGGGTTGTCACGCACCGTTTGGGGTTTCTACCAGCTGCTTTTTTTGCTGCTGGAGGGTGCGCTGTCAGCCTTATGGTCAGCACCGCTGTGCTTTTCTTCAGAGGAAGCCTTGCTGCCGCTGGCTTTTGCATCCATGGGGCTAGCAGCCTTTTTGGCCTTGCTGGCTGCCAAGTCTTTGCCCGCCGCCATATCCTCTGGGCTGATAAAACCGCTGATATTGGTCAGCGCCTCTTTCGCCTCAGCCACATTTTGATTGGCAGCCAGGGTTAGATAGGCATAGGCATCCGCCCAATTCTGGGTAACGCCAATACCGGTCGCGCTCATCACCCCATAGTTGTATAGGGCGTTGGCATCATTGGCTTCGGCCGCATCACGGTACAGGGCGGCCGCCTTACGAAAATCCTTGGGCGCGCCCAGGCCTTCACGGTACAAATCGGCCAGCTGGCTTTTGGCCTGAACATTGCCGCTGTTGGCGGCTTTTTCCAACAGGCTGATGGCCTTGGTATAATCGGGCTCAACCCCAATACCACGGGCATAGATTAAGCCAGCATTGACCGCGGCCTTAACATGCCCCTGCGCCGCGGACTTTTCCAACAATTCCAGCGCTTTGGGTGTGTCGGCATTGACGCCCTGCCCCTGCAAATACATAACCGCCAGGGCAAATTGCGCCGCCGCATCACCCTTAGTGGCCAGCGGTTCAAACTGTTGATAGGCGGTGGCAAAGTCGCCGCTTTGATAGGCCGCCAACCCCTGTTGAATATCGGCGTTCGCCATGCTGGGCAGAGCAAGAACGCTTAAAAATCCCACGGCAGACAGTCTTGTAAGAAAGATACGGGTTGCAGACATAGCAAAATCCATGGTTAGCGAGGGTTGCAAAAATTTTCTGCTTAATTAGAGCATATTCGGCGCCGTTGGCAAGCCTTTGATAAGCGATGGGATGGGCGTGGGGCAGCCTTGCCGTTAGTGGATCGGCAAACCAAGCTTGCCGAAGCCAAAGAATTTATGCCAACGGTTGCAGGATGATTGCCTATAGCGGGTTTTTGCCTTAAAAAAGTCTTATTCCGCCTGCTGCGCGGCTTTAGCTTTTTTGGGGTTTGTATGATGGTTGACGTTTCGTTTGCGCAATTGATTTCGGCCAATGCGTTGCCAGCCAATCTGCTGGCTATCTTGCCTCCCTATCTCTATTGGCTAGGGTTTATCGGCTTTGCTGGTGCAACTTTGTATTTTGTGATGGAGCGCGGCAATTTGGCGCCAGAATTTCGGGTGATTGCCTCGTTAAACGCGGTGGTCGCCCTGGTGAGTGCTATCAGCTATTACTATCTTAGTAGCTTGGGCGGCGCGAAACTGCCCATTCCACAATCTTTGGCGCAAAACGCTGTTCAGCTGCACTATCTGGATTGGCTGATAACCCTGCCGCTGCTGCTGCTGCAAATTCCGGTGCTGCTGGGCATGGATCGGTCATCCCGCTGGCTGATGGTGCGGATGGTGCTGTGCACCGTTGCGTTGGTGGCGGTTGGCATGGTTGGCGAATGGCAGGCCAGCCAGGGTGCCAACGCCCCGCTGTCGGTTGATACCGCCTTTACCCTTTATGGCGTTGCGGTCGCCGCCCTACTACTGCTGCTGTTTACCCTGTATGTCAGCCTAGCCGATAACTTGGCCGAACAACCGGTTGAGGTGGTGCGCGCCTTTAACCAAATGCGCCTGTTAATTCTGCTGGGCTACAGCCTGAGCTTTATCATCCCGTTGACGGCGTTGTTCGTGGAATTTGGCGCCCTGCGCGAAGTGCTGTACAGCCTGTCGGATTGGGTCAATAAGCTGGCCTTTGGGTTGGTCAGCATGTCTGCCGCCCTTAGCCTGTCTTATGAATGGGTTGATGAGGATGATGGATGGACGGAGGTGGTGGTTCAGGAATAGCGGGCGCCTTCTATAGTCATTCCACTTTAAAAATATACAGTGCTGCAAATGCTTTGATCTCTGCGATACGGTGCTCATGTACTTCCGTGTACACTCCCGCCGTCGCTGCGCTATGGCGCGCCTGGCCGCTCCGTTTCTCGACCTCGTAATATTTTCGCAGGCCTAGGTTCCAACTTCTTATTTAATGATAGCTTACAATGCTTTATGTACATCCCAACACCCTAACATTTCTCATGTTAGGTGTCAGCCCCTTGTATTTTGATGTTTTATCTACAATTACGTGATTAGCATAACAAGTTTTAAGAAAATAGGGAAAATGCCTTCCCGTCTGCTACAACGAACCTGCTATCTTCCTACTAGCCATCCATTTCAGTGGTGCTATAGTGCGGTCTATTTTTCATGTAAAGAGCCATGCTAACGTATCTTGATTTTGAAAAGCCTTTGGCCGAGCTGGAAGGCAAAATAGAGGAGTTGCGCCATCTGGGCGACTCGGCCGAGATTGACATTGCGTCTGAGGTTGAAAAGCTTCAGGCCAAGCTGGATAAAACCCTGAAAACCACCTATGCCAACCTAACCCCATGGCAAAAGGTGCTGGTGGCGCGCCACCCCGATCGTCCCCGCTGCATGGACTATATCAACCGCCTGATTGAGGATTTTACCCCGCTGGCCGGTGACCGACAGTTTGGTGAGGATGCGGCGATCATCGGCGGTATGGGGCGATTCCATGGCCGCAGCGTGATGGTGATTGGCCAGGAACGGGGGCGGGACACCGCCAGTCGGGTGAAACACAATTTTGGCATGCCGCGCCCTGAGGGCTATCGCAAGGCGCAACGGCTGATGAAAATGGCCGATCGCTTTAACCTGCCCATTCTGACCCTGGTCGACACCCCTGGCGCTTTTCCAGGCATTGATGCTGAGGCGCGCGGGCAGGCGGAGGCGATTGCCAGCAGTGTGGATGTTTGCCTGTCGATTCGGGTGCCGTTGATTACCATTGTGATTGGTGAGGGGGGGTCGGGCGGTGCCATCGCCCTGGCCACCGCCGATAGCGTGCTGATGATGGAACATGCGGTCTATTCGGTCATTTCGCCAGAGGGCTGTGCATCGATTCTGTGGGGCACGGCCGAACAATCCAAAGAGGCGGCCGAGGTGATGAAAATCACCGCCCAGGATTTGAAAAAAATGGGGATTATTGATGGCATCGTCAACGAACCCCTGGGGGGTGCCCACCGCGACCATGCGGCGGCGATTGAGGCGGCGGGCAACGAATTGTGGGATCAATTGGTACCGTTATTGCGCCTGCCGGGGGAGGATCGTCGCCTCCGCCGCCGCCACAAATTCATGGATATGGGACGGCAGGAGGTCGGACGGGTCGGCAGCAAGTCCGCCGCTTAGGGGGAAGCAAGCAGATTAAGAGCGCCCCAGATCGCAATCACAAATCTATGATTGAGAACCACTTGCGGGCAGATTCTCACCCACTCTCTTAATCTCCCAGTGCAGCTGGACACCGCTGGACTCCAACACCCGTTGCCGCACCAATTCCCCCAACTGTTCCAAATCGGATGCGGTGGCGTTGCCCGTGTTCAACAGGAAATTGCAATGCAGGGGCGAAACCTGTGCCCCGCCCAGGGTTAGGCCGCGGCATCCCGCCTGGTCAATCAATTGCCAGGCCTTAAGCGATGATTGATCGGGGGTGGGATTCCGAAAGGTGCTGCCGCCCGTACGCGCCCGAATCGGTTGGGTCTGTTCGCGCTGGTCAACAATATTCTGCATCCTGGCCATCACCGCCGCCGAATCATCCAACCGACCACGCAACCGACAGCCGATAAACACATCGCGCGGGCTGACCAAACAGTGGCGATAGCCAAAGCCCAACTGTTCCCCCGGCACGCTCATCAAATTGCCCTGGTTATCGCAGATTTCGGCGCTGATGCAGATGTCGGCCAATTCCTGGCCATAGGCGCCCGCGTTCATCCGCAACGCCCCGCCGATGGATCCGGGCACCCCCACCAAAAATTCCATGCCCGCCAGCCCCCATTCGGCCGCCTGTTGCGCCACCGTGCGATCCAAACAGGCCGCGCCCACGGTGATTATCGTTTCATCCCGCCCGTCCCGCACCACTTCGGCAAAGCCACGCCCCAAGCGGATAACCACCCCACGAATCCCCCCATCCCGAATTAACAGGTTAGATGTTGCCCCCAAAATGGTAATGGGCAGATCGGGCGGCCTTTCCGCCATAAATTGCGCCAGATCCAACGGGTCGGCGGGCTTAAAAACCACATCGGCCTTGCCACCCACCCGAAACCAGCTTAGCGGCGCTAACGGCACATCGAATTGATAACGGCCACGCACGGGGGGCAGGGTGGCGGCATCAATGAAATTGGCTAAAGCAGACAAGGGCAACAATCTTTACCAAAATTTTGAGGAAGGGAAGGGGGGTATAGTACCCCTGAACCCCCCAATGGTAAACCCGCCGACCTATTTAAGGGAGGCGATTGCGCCAAATTATGGCCTGATTGACCCCCTTGCCGTTTGGCCGTCTATCCGCTTAACTGTGAGCATCGCCACTGTTAATAGGCTGTTAACCATCCAGCGGTCAAAATACCTCTTAACAACGCAAATTTCTTGCCCCCCTGGATCAACCCCTTAACCCCAAACTGTTCCAAAGCCCATGACCGCCTATCTTCGTTACGATCTAATGGTTGAAAAAGCCCTGCGCGGTGTGGTGCATGAGGCGTTAAAACACGCCAGCGAACACGGGCTAAAGGATGATCACCATTTCTATATCAGCTTTCGCACCGATGAGGAGGGGGTGATTATCCCCGATGCGCTGAAAGGCAATTATCCTGAGGAGATGACCATCGTGCTGCAACACCAATATTGGGATTTGCAGGTTAAGAAGGATTTGTTTGAGGTGACCTTAAGCTTTAATTCGGTGCAGCAACGGTTGATCGTGCCCTATCACGCCATTACAGCCTTTGCCGACCCCGCGGTCAAATTCGGCCTGCAATTCCATACCATCACCGCCGCCCGCAGCCGTGAGGATGCCAAAAGCGGGGAGGGGGCTGAGGCAGCCGTACCCGCCAAAAGGGCAGGGGGCAAGGCCAAAAAAGCTGCCGCAGCCGAATCGGGGCAGGTGATCTCGCTGGATTCCTTCCGCAAGCAAAAAAAGGGTGAGGAAAGCTCTAGCTAAGCTTAGCGCACCCCTATCCTGTAGCCCCACCTAACGCCTAAGCGCGTTCAGCCCGCTTGCCCTGCGGCCAGTTCCGTGAAAATATCCTGGCTTATGCACCCCCCTTATCCGAAATTGAGGAGTCGCCCGCCGTGACCTTAAGCAACGCCCAGCCAAACACCAAACCCATCATCACCC
>VEQJ01000315.1 GCA_018883285.1 Alphaproteobacteria bacterium | reverse complement strand
GGCTGGTCAACCCCCGCCCATGCATCCGCCCGCCTTAAGGATATCGCCAATGTGCAGGGGGTTCGGGACAACCTGTTGGTTGGATACGGCCTGGTCGTTGGGCTGAACGGTACGGGCGACAAACTATCCTCAGCCATGTTTACCCGCGAAAGTTTGATTGCGATGTTGGAACGGTTGGGCGTTAATGCCCGCGACGACAAATTGGATGCCAAAAATATCGCGGCGGTGATGGTGACCGCCACCCTGCCCCCCTTTACCCGCCAGGGTAGCCGCATCGACGTCACCGTTTCCGCCTTAGGCAGCAGCAGTTCGTTGCAGGGCGGAACCCTGCTGGTAACACCGCTGATGGGGGCGGACGGCGAAGTCTACAGCGTCGCCCAGGGCAGCGTGGCCATCGCCGGCTTTCAGGCGCAGGGGGCTTCAGGATCCAGCGTGACGCGCGGCGTGCCAACCGTTGGCCGCATCGCCAGCGGCGCCATTGTGGAGCGTGAGCTGAGCTTTGACTTTAACAACATGAACAGCATCAACCTTAGCCTTCGCAACCCCGACTTTACCACCGCCGACCGCATTTCCCAAACCATCAATAAGGCATTGAAACAGGGTGTGGCTTTCCCAACCGACCCGGCCACCGTAACGGTGCAGGTGCCATCCAGCTACAAACAAAATCTGGTGGCGATGATTACCGATATCGAACAGCTGCCGATTGAGGTTGACCAGCCCGCCAAGGTGGTGATTGACGAACAGTCTGGTGTGATTGTCATCGGCCAGAACGTCCGCATCTCACCCGTGGCCATCGCCCAAGGCAACCTGACCATCCGCATCACCGAAACCCCCCAAGTGTCACAGCCCAACGCCTTTAGCCAAGGCGGCACGACTGAGGTGGTACCACGCAGCCAGATTCAGGTGGATGAGCAGGCCGATCGCAAGCTGGCCGTCCTGAACAGTGGCGTCAGCCTGCAAGAAATGGTCAACGGCCTGAACGCCCTGGGTATTGGCCCCCGCGACATGATCACCATCCTGCAAGCCATTAAGGCGGCGGGTGCCATGCAAGCCGAAATTGAGGTGATGTAAGCCATGATTGACCCCATCTTTCCCCCTACCCCGTCCAAATTGCCAATGGCTTCCCGCCTGATGGGGACGCCATCAGCGAGTCAAATCACGGGGCAAGCCGCGCCCAATTATGACCAGGTTCGCAAAACGGCGCAGGATTTTGCCGCGGTCTTTTTCCAAGAAATGCTGCAACCCATGTTTGACGGCCTGCCAACCGATGGCGCCTTTCACGGCGGGCATGCCGAAAACGTCTTCCGCGGCCAGCTGTTGCAGGAATATGGCAAGATTCTTGCAAAGAGTCCTAGCAGCACCCCGCTGGTCGATTCCCTAACCCACCAAATCTTGAAACTTCAGGAGGCTCCCCATGGCAACTAACAAAATTACCGCTCTGCTTAGCGCAATGGAAAAGCTGATGAACGTGGCGCAAAGCGAAACCGACCTGCTAAAAAGTCGGGAATACAAAAAAGCCGCCGCCCTGCTGCCTGAAAAGCAAAAGCTGGCCAGCGAGTATGAACAACAATCAGCCTACTTGCGCGGCGATCCTGAGCTGTTTCGCAACTTGGATTCATCGGCGGTGGATCGGCTGAAAACCGCGGCGGGGCAGTTTCATCAAACCCTGGATACCAACATGAAAACCCTGGCCGCCGCCCGTGAAGCTGGTGACCGCCTGGTTAACGCCATCCGCAACGCAGTGATGGAG
>VEQJ01000052.1 GCA_018883285.1 Alphaproteobacteria bacterium | reverse complement strand
TTAGGTTGTTGAAAATTGTGGTCATAGAGGTGGTTGTAATGAAGATGAGAAGGCAGACTTATTGGCTAAGTGGGTGGCGCGGGATGCAGGCTATGGCGGTGCGCGCCCTTTGGTTGTGTACAGTGGTGTTTTTGTGTGGCGTTGCCGTTGCGCCAAAAGCCTATGCCGTTGGATCTGCCAGCGATGCTGTTTTTACCGAGGCGCAAAAAGCCGTCGATACCGCTACCTGCGGCGTGCGCCCCGTGGTGCTAGGGCTCATAGGCTTAGCGGTGTTGGGGTTGGCGGCCTCCGTCATGTTTGGCCGTTTTAACTGGACGTGGTTGTTTACGATCCTGGGGGCATCCGCCCTGATTGTTTTGGTTAAAGAGGTTGTTAAGCTGTTAAGCGGTTATGATATATCAGGTGGGTGTTAAGGAGGAATGTCATGCCAGAACCAGTGATGCGCGCGGTCAGCTATCCCTCTAAGCTGTTGTTTGCCCCCTACAAAATTGGGGCGATAGTGTTGGCGTTGAATTGCACCGGCATGGTATTTCTGATTTCCTTATTTAAGGTTAACCCCCTGTATTGTGTGTTGTTTTCCATCGGTTGTCACATCGTCCTGATTGGTATTGGTGAGAAAGAGCCGCATTTGACCAATGTGTTGCGGGCGTGGAGCTATGGTCAGCGCCGCACCAAAAACATTATCAAGATTAAGAAAGGTAACAAATTTGTCCCCTGAGGTTGCCGCCGCGTTATCCAGCACCTGGTCGCCAGTCAATTTGTTGCTTGCAACATTAGGACTTGGCGGTGGCGGAGCCTTGTTTACAGCGGGGGTGGTGCCGGCCTTATCCCAAGTCATCCTGCCCAATCCACGCGAAACGCGACTGGCCGATTTTTTGCCTTTTGACAAGGTGTTGCCCGATGGCCGCACCATCCAATGCCGCGATGGCACCATCTGCCAAGTGTTGGAAGTCACCGGTATCGATGACACCTTTTTAACGGGCAGTGAGCGGGAAAATCTGCTGTTGGCGCGTAAAGACTGGTTGGACAGCATGGCTGACAGCGGTGCCACGGTGCGGGTTTTTACTATCCGCGAACGTACCGATGTTGCGCCTAGGGTTGAGCATGAGCATCCCATTCTGCGTGCCATTGCCAAACAGTGGAACGAATCGTTCCGCGAAACCTTTCGCAATCGTCAGGTGATTACCATTTCAATTGGCGGCAAGGCCAAAACCGCGGTGGCCAAGCTGAACATCATTGTCGATACCGCCGCCACCATTTTGCATGAGTATCAGTGCAAGGTGTTGGATCAGATGAATCCCGACCCCAGCCGTCGTCCCCTGGCTTTTTGGGCGCGGATTGCCAGCCCGATTGGCAAGCCCGCCCCCGCTGGGGTGGGGCAGGGTGCCAGTGAGGCGATTACCGCCGACACGGTGGTGTTTGGTGGCGACGATGGCATGATCGATTTTAGCAGCGGGCGTGATAAGCTGCATTGCGCGGTGTTGGGGCTGCGCGGCCTGGGTGATTTTACCTATGAAGCGTTTGTGCAGGCGATTGCCGCGGTCAATGGCGAAATGATTATGCATCAGATTATTGAGCCTTGGAGCCGTCTGAAATCCGCCGCTATCATCACCAACCAATACAAAATGTCGTTGGCAACCCGCTTCAGCGCGATGAATTCGGTGCAGTTTGAGGAGGCGTTGAATCGGGTAGAGGGCAGTTCGGGCAATGCCCAAATGATGGCCGAATACGCCCTGACCGTTTTTGTGTATGGCCGTGACCCCAAAGAGCTGGAGGATGCGGTAGGCGATGTGCGCCGTATCTGCGCCAGCTTTGGGGTGACCCCCGTGCGCGAAGCCTCAACCGCGCAGGCCAGTTGGTTTGCGCAATTCCCCAGCTATGCTCTGTGGCCGCGATCCTACAAACTGTTTTCCCGCAACATTGCCACCCATGTTACCCTGGATCGCCAGTTAGAGGGATTGCCCTATTCCGATTGGGGTGAGGGGCCGATTGCGCTGTTTCGCACCTCCGCGGGCACGCCCTATAGCTTTCAGTTTCATGTGACGGCGGATCGGGCGGCGGTGGCGCATGCGGTGGCGATTGGGCCAACCGGGGGGGGTAAGACCACGCTGGTCAACTTTCTGACCGCGATGGCGTTGCGCCATAACAAGCTGCGCACCTATATGGTCGATCGCCACGGCGGGGCGTTTATTTTTTGCAACGCGGTGGGGGGCAGCTATGTGGTGTTTGAGGGGTCGGATCTGCCTGGGCGCAAAACCGCGCTGAACCCCTTTCAATGCGCCGATACGGTGGAGAATCGTTCGTTCCTGCGCGGCTTTTTGGAGGCCTTGTCGGATGAGCGGGATCCCGAAGCGATGGAGGAAATTGGCTTTGCGATTGAATCCGCCTTTGATTCGCCAGGCCTGCCGCGTGAAAGGCGATCGCTGGCGGCGATTTATGATGCCTGTTTTAGCAAGGCACGACCGCTGCGCAAAGCCCTGCAAAAATGGGTGGATCCCGCGGTTTATGGCGGGGTGTTCAACGCCGACCGCGACACCCTGGATCTGACCAGCACCCGCCTGGTCACCCTGGACTTTACCCGTATTTATGAGCATGACGATTTGGCGCGGGCGGTTATCCTGTACCTGATGCACCGCATTCAGTCGGCAATTTCGGAATTGCGCTGCCCCGCCCTGATTTTTATTGATGAGACCGAGCCGGTGGTGCGCCACCCGATGTTCCGCGCCTATTTCTTGCAAATGTTGCAGGAGTATCGCAAACGGAACGCGGCCATTATCTCCGCCTTTCAGCGGCCAGAGGCAATTGCCTCCGCCGGGTTGGGGGAGGCGATTCGCGGCCAGGCGCAAACTACCTTTTTCTTTCAAAACAGCCAGGCGCAGGAGGCGGAATATGCCGATTGGAGCCTGACCGAGCGGGAATGGGCGTTTATTAAGGGGCGGTTGCCGATTGCCCGCACCCTGAAACGATCCATTCTGCTGAAACGTGCGACGGGCGAGTCGGTGATTTTGGACACCAATTTGGCACCGCTGGGCCCCCTGATTCGGGTGTTTTTTTCGGACGAGCCGTCCAAGGCAATGGCAGAGGAATATATGCGGCGTTACGGCGCCGATTGGGTTACTCAATATATCGAAGCTGGAGGGCAGGCATGACGATGTTGCACACAGAATTGGATTTATTAGCGGTTGAGACTGGGGTATCAAACGCCCCTGCAGATCAGGCGGGGGTGGCGCAACCGCCTGCCGTCTGCCAGAAAATGGGCATTTTGCGGCGGTTACGGCGTGGAGCGGCGGTTTTGATGCTTTCGCTGTCCTTCGCCTTGCCCATCAACACCGCCCACGCTGCGATGGTTCCGACCATTGAGCCTGTCTCCATCCCTACTTGGTTGGCGCAGTTGCAGGAGGCCTTGGTGCAATCGTTAATTCAAACGGCCATGCAAACCTTGATGCAGGAGGCGAACAAGTTGTTGGGACCACTATTTAATCTCCCAGTTGTCGGAGGATTCTTTTCAACCGCATTCGGCGCGTTGTCACAGCAGGCCACGGCGATGGTCAGCAGCGAAGTCAACAATATGTTCAACCCGAAAATCAAATTTCAGAATTTTAATAACTGTGCCAGCTGTGTGGCCAGTTTGCAGCAGACTGCCAACTTACAAGCACAACTGGCTTCTGGTGAAGCAAGCTTTAGTGTGCTGCCCGCCTCAGCACTAGGCAGCCTTGCAGAATATGGTTCCGTAGGCGGAAGAACAACTTCTGCGCTGCCTCTAGCGGGGCCAGCGGTGTGTTCGGGAACCACTTGTCAGGCCACCACCACGGGGGGAAGCAGTATTTCTTTTGTTAATCCAGGGGGCAACAATTCCTTTACAACCCTGCCAGCAGGAACAGTCTTTACCACCACGGATGCCCAAGTAGATTTGACTAATTTTTCAAAGGCGACATTCACTATTGGTGATGGTGCTATTACTTTTGGTAATTTACCAACTGGGTTCGGGAGCAATCCAACGCTGGATGCAGCGAACATGACGTTCAGCACAGTGGCTATCAACGCTTTCAAAAAAGCTCAAACTACCAACACACCGCAAACCGTTAATGGTGTTACATTCAAGCCGTGCGGAGCAAGTCTTAACAATGGTTCTGGTGGGCTTTCTGGCGACATCTCGGGCTGTATTGATTATAATGGCGCAACCGTTAAAGTTAGTATTGGAACGGGTGGTGCTTCGATTAGCTCTAGCAATTTAGATAAAGCCCTTTGTCCAACCCTGACCGATGACGACAAAGCAGGGGGAAAGGTTTGTGAAGCCACTGGTGCTGCAGTTAGTGGATTGCTGGGCTGTGCCTCTCGTGGTTTTTCGGGTGATTGTGCCAAAAATATAGGGACGAATTTAGCATCTGGACTTCTTAATCCTCTGCTTGGAGGTGTAACTGGGACTGATGATAAGACTGTCAGTCCTGCTAGTTCCGATGTTTCAGCCCGTCAAAATCAAATTTATAGGGAATATTTTTCTTCTGGAACTCCAACGATTAAAGATCAGGCCACTTACAGCAGAAAACGTAATCAGAAATGCACAGAGGCGAGTGTTGCAATGGCGACTGCTGCAGAGCAACTACAAAGTACCGTTATGGATAACAAGAAAAAATGTGATGAGGCTGGCGATAAAGCTCTAGGAGATGGAAGTAACAATAGTATAAGTGGTGCCGAATATTTGTTAAGAAAGTGCTATAAAGATCTGGATGTTTTGTCTAATATTTTGAAAGCTAAGGAGATGGAGGCTAATGCTTGGTGCCGCCTGCCAAGTTTACCAATTCAGGTAGACGTTACCGATGTCCTTAGTGGTACAGGTTAATAAAAAGCAAAGTTTCTCAGGATGTTTTATGCCACTACCAGATCTGTCGCAGGCAGGGGGCGCCGCTTTTGGTTGCCCATCGTTCTGTCGTTATGGCTGGTATTGGCATCAGCGCCAGCCGCAATGGCGGGTGGGGTTAGTCCTGTCTGTGCCGCGCTGATCGCCAAATACGGCTGTTTGGCGCAGTTTTTTGGTTGTGTCGCCCCCCCCTATCCCTGCGCGGTGTTTAACGACGAACGATTAACCAAAGAGATCGGCAAATGGGTGGCGCAAAAGGCCGTATCGGTGGTGATGCAGCTGATCACCGATGGGCGAGTCGATTGGAACCGTGTTTTTGGCGAGTTGATGGATAAATTAACCCTTGGTATCGATCCTGCTACTCCAGATCTTACCCCCCTGCTGCCTTACCTGATCAACCAAGGAGATCAGGCCTCGGATAATCCTGACCCTGCTCAGCGTCGCGCGACCAACATGTGTTACAGTTATGTCAGTCCGAAATATCCTACTGGTTCAACGGTTGAGGCGCAGCAGGTTGCTGCTAACGCCCGCGATGCTGAGGCTGCCTGCGCTGTATCACAAATTACCATCGCCGAATGGGCACAGGCGCAATTGCTGGACTATCTTCAAAATGGTCAGACGTCAGCGGAAATAGAGCAGGATGTTTGTGGAGCTAATGCTGGTACCCATCTGTGTCTTAAGGCATTGAAGTTAAAAATGGAAAAAGACAATCAATACATCAAGGGCATCATGCAAAAGGCAGAGGCAGCCGTAAAAGATTGCCAGGTATTAAATAATTTTAGAGGTCTAAATCGTCGGGAACTGCAAACCGCTAACCAACAGGTATGTCCAGATGGTAATTAAACCCCGCCATTTTATTAACAAAATCGTTGTTTTGTTAAAATTTTGTGAGTGGCGGTGGCTGATGACGGCGATAGCCACCCTACTTCTGCTAACCGCTGCGAGTCAATCCACCTGGGCGACTGGTGGGGCGGAATGCACTGATGGCAGTCTAGCTAAAAAAATCAACGATCTAGGCACCTCTTTGGATGCCGCAAAACAATTGTATCGCAGCTACCTGTTGTGGATAAACTTGGCACAAAACCGCAGCATCTGGCAACAGATGATCGCCGATCACCTGGCAGCGGTGCAGGAATTGCGTAGTCGGGAGGCGAAGGTCATCTCGATCTTGAGCGAATTGTACACCAGTGGCAGCACCGCCTTCCACACAGGCGCGGATGGTAGTGGCTACAACTATACCAATGGCAATTTTCATAAGGGTGTCAAACCATTCTTCCCGAAAGATTTGGGCGGGGAGGATGGCACCGATTGGGCGGACGTCATCAATGATGAGCGGGCCCAGACCTCACAGACTTTGGCCACTTTTGTGACCACACCAATTGCAGAAACAGACATGAGCATTTCGCCTATTTATTGCCCAACAGGTGAAAATCCTCCCCCCCCACCACCCAATCCTAAGGGTTATTTAGGCAAAGTGGTGTTGAATTTTTGCTATAAATGTCCCTCTGGGGGTTACCCTGGAGGCGAAATTCCTGGTTGCAAAAAGAGCTGGCTAGAAAGATTCGGTGGCGGTGCCTACAATTGGAACGAACAGAGAAAAAAAGAGCTCAACCTGCGTGGCATCAGCATTAACGCGATGCGTGCCATCGATGATCTGAACGCTAAGGGCAAAGCGTTGCAGCAGGAGATGGCGGCACAGGGGGCAACGGGCGTGGGCGGAACTATGTCCGACGATGACCTCAAGGCCAAATTTTTGGCGTTCTTGCCCGCACGCTATGTCGATCTCTACAACCAACTGGCGGTGTTGCGTACCGATAGCTGCGCCAAGCTGGGGTTGAATTCCTTAAACAAGCTGTACCAGCGTGTAACGGGGGAGGCACGGCAGTATGAGGTGGCGCGACTGGCGGCTGCCTATGGACCCAGCTGCCCCAACCCAGCGTCTCAGATGTCGTGTACACAGCCTGTCTGTACGGGAACTGGGTCAAATGTAAGCTGTGGCCAATCGGTTTGCACCCTTAATGGTGTCACGGTTGACCCCGCCTGTCTGCCCCCGCCAGAAAAATGTGTAGCCAGCAGCCGTGCTCTGGTCAATCAGGATGAGATTGCCGCCGTGGTGGCAGCTGCAACTGGGTTGGCGTTAGAGACTGCCGATTTTACCAACCTGCGTGGTGGGACGTGTGGCCCCCAATACAGCGGTGGTACCTCTACCGCTGCCAGCAGTTGTGCGTATGTAACCGACCGCTATATGTACGATATTCCGACCGCAATTGCCTGGGCGCAACAAAACGCTAGCGCGATTCCTGGAAATAAGGCTAAATTCAAAAAGCTCACCTGTGGTGACGCTACCTATCCTCTCTATTAAGAGCTGTCGTGCTTTTTGATGGGGTTCTGGGCGGTAGGGTTTGTTTTTTGTTTGAGGAGGTTTTCTGTGGTTCACAAGCTTTTGTTAATGCTTTTTGCCCTGGTGGCCGTTGGGACGTTGAGTGCTTGCGGCACCACCGAACAACCCAAGCCAATCGGCATTGGTACTGGTAATGATGAATATAAACGCAGCCCTTGCGCCTGTATTGAAGTGCCACAGGATTACAACAGCTGGCAGCAAGCAGGTTAAGAATGGCGTTTAAAGGCCTTAATTTGCGGGCAAAAAAGTCCGATGCTGCGCAGGCGGATTCGTCATCGCATTCGGGTTTTGAGCCTATGCTGCCCGATGCTGGTGGTGGCCACGGCGACCATATAGGCCGCTATCCTG
>VEQJ01000314.1 GCA_018883285.1 Alphaproteobacteria bacterium | reverse complement strand
GTTATGTGTGGTACTGATGAGAGCGATCCCTATAAAGAATACCGTCAGGCCTGTAACGATGAGCTGAAAAGCCCCAGACTGTCCGATAAGGGCACGCTCGCCTTTTCCCGCTTTATGTTGGACGAACAAAACAACCCTGATCAGCCTGCGGTGACCCAAGCCTTGCAATACTGCGCCAATCCGGCCGACAACCCCACCATTCAAAAACTAAAAGCCGATGCCGATTACACCAGAAATGGTTTCAGCACCATGGGGTATAAGGATCGCTGCACGGGGCAATGCCTGGCCGATTTGTATTGGGGCAAGTTGGACAATATGGATGATCCCTTTTGGAACAATCCCGACAATGCCAGCTATCAAACCAGCTGCGCCGCCAGCTGCCCCGATAAAAATCCCAGCTGTCCATCGGGGGGGTATTAACGTGAATCTGGAGGCAAAAGATTTGGCAATCACCACCGATCGGTTGATTTTGCGGCCTTTGACGATGGCGGATGCCCCCACGGTCGCCCGGCTGATTACCGAAAAAATTTCTATAAATACCGCGCCAATTCCATGGCCTTACAGCCTACAGGATGCACAATCTTGGCTAAGCACCATGAAACCCGACCAGGTTTTTGGTATTTTTTTGCCCGACCAGGGATTGATTGGTGCGGTAGAAATTGCCCTTAACGACGGCAATGAAATTGGCTTTTGGATTAACGATGAATTTGCTGGCCATGGCTATGCGACGGAGGCGGTCACCGCCGCCCTGGATTACAACTTTTCCACGCATCCCGTTACAACCATTTCTTCCTCTGCCTGGGTTGACAACATCGGTTCCCAACAAGTCCATCTTAAGGTCGGGTTTGAGGAAGCAGGGCGTAAGCACCATTTTTGGCCAAATAGACAAGCGGAGGTGCCCGTCGTGCGATTCATCCTGACCAGGGAACGGTGGTTGCAGAGGCAATTGGCCAACTGTCCATCAGATAGCCACCCGCTACCATCACGATGACGAAACCCCGCCTTGCCTTTATGGGCACCCCCGCTTTTGCCCTGACAGCGTTGCAAGCGCTGGTGGCCGCTGGTCATCCGCCTGTTGCGGTTTACAGCCAACCGCCAAGGCCTGCGGGGCGGGGGCAACGGTTGCAACCCTGCCCCGTCCATGCCTGGGCAGAGGCGCAAGGGTTAACGGTACACACCCCCGTCAGCCTGAAAAGTGCTGCGGAGCAAGATTCCTGGCGCGCCCTGAATCTTGATGGGGCGATTGTAGCGGCCTATGGCCTGTTGCTGCCCCCCGCGATTTTGCAGGCGCCCCACCATGGCTGCGTCAACCTGCATGCCAGCCTGCTGCCACGGTGGCGGGGGGCGGCGCCCATCCAGCGCGCCCTGATGGCGGGCGACCGTGAGACGGGCATCACCCTGATGCAGATGGATGCGGGGCTGGATACCGGGGCGATGCTGGCAACCCGTCGCGTGGCCATTACCGACAGCGACACGGGGGGCAGTTTGCATGACAAATTGGCCGCCGCCGCCGCCAGCCTGCTGACCGATAATCTGGCCGCCTGGTTGGCGGGCAGCTTGGTGGCGACGCCGCAACCGGAGCAGGGAGCGACCTATGCCGCCAAGCTGACCAAGGCCGATCAGCAGTTGGATTGGCATCAGCCAGCGGCCGTGTTGGCGCGGCAAATTCGGGCGATGGCGCCCCGCCCAGGGGTCGGCCTGCTGCTGCCAGACGGGAAACTGCTGAAAATTCTGGGCGCTGAGGCGGTGTCGGTGGCGGATAGCCCCCCCGCCGAG
>VEQJ01000313.1 GCA_018883285.1 Alphaproteobacteria bacterium | reverse complement strand
CACCATCGCAATCCCGAACAGAAAGGTGGCGATCATCGCGGGGTTCATGATAATGCGCAACAGGCGGCGTTCCATCACCTGAAACAGCTGATCCGCCTCACCCCCGCGTGCCACCCCCGCGTGATAGGCATACAGGCGCGGCAGGTAAAACAGCCCCGCCATCCAGGCCACCATGGCAATCAGATGCAACGCCTTAAAAATCATATAAGTCATGCCGCCAACCTATCGCCCTTAGCCATGCTTCACAAGGGAGTTGTAGGGGGATTGTTGGTTGACTAAATCTTTTGTTTGTGATAACAAATTTCATAAGTTCACTCATTTGGTATCGGCAATGAAAACTTCTAAAATTTTTAAAGTGTTGGGTGTGGCTATTCTTGCTGCAATTTTGATGGCTGGGAATGTTCAGGCAGCATCAAACAAACAAAAATCCCCTGAAAAAGTTGTGATTGCCCAATTTGGTCAGGCCAAATTTTTGCTTTATCTACCGCTTTATATAGCGATGGAGGAGGGACTATTTGCAAAACGTGGGCTGGATGTAAGCTTAAAATTTGCAGGCAATGATGATCAGATTTTTGCAGCTGTTATTGGCGGCAGTGCCGATTTTGGCATGGGTGATCCTGTTTTCACGGCTATTTCTAAAGAAAAGGGCGGGCCAGGTAAGGTGGTGGCGATGTTGATTACCAAATTGGGATTTTCTGGCTATACAAACAACCAAGACATAAAATTTATTTCTGATGTAGGGCAGTTAGATAATTTGCGCGTCGGATCGTTTCCAGATCCTTCCACAATCTATGTTGAGCTTAGTCAAATCAAGCGCAATAAGGCGCCCAATATGAAAATCGTTCCAGCTGCTTTCGGGGCTCAGTTGGCGACGTTAGAGGCTGGTAAAATTGATATAGCGGTTGATCTGGAACCAACCGTTTCGATTGCTGAGGACAAAGGGTACAGAGTGGTTTTGGATGTTGAGAAATACACACAGCCTCAGGCCATAACAGGCATCACAACAACTGAAGAGTTAATCAAAAACAATCCCGAGCGCGTACAAAAAGTCGTCGATGCCCTTCAGGAGGCTGTTACTCTTTTGCATGACAATCCCGATGTATCATTCCGAACCGCTAAAAAACTGTTCCCAGATCTTAAAGACAGTGTGATTCGGTCAGCCCTAGAGCGGATGAAGACAAAAGAGATGTATCCAAAATCGGTTGTTATCCCCGATGAGTATTGGCAGCGGACTTTGCAAGCAAGAATCAATAGTGGCGATCTGAAAAAGCCCCAAGCCAGCACCGTTGCTGTTGACAACAGCTTTGCGGTAAAAGCAGCGCAAGGTCGTGCGATACCCAAAAAGTGAAGCCTGTTCTTTCTGCCAGAAATATTTCAAAAAGTTTCCGCCAAGCCGACGGCAGCTTTTTCAAGGTTATCGAAGATGTTGGGTTAGATCTTTATAGCCAGGAGATTGTTTGCCTTCTTGGGCCAAGCGGGAGCGGCAAAAGTTCCCTGCTGCAAATTCTGGCGGGGTTGCACCCATTGGATACAGGCAGCATAAATGCTGAAATTCAATGTCCAGGATCGCAATTGGGTTATATGACTCAAACGGATCGCCTGTTACCTTGGCGAAATCTTCAAGATAATGTTGGGTTAGGATTAGAGCTTTTGGGAAGTTCTAAAGCGAAGGCTCGTGCTATCGCGTGTTCATACCTTAAAAAAGTAGGATTAGAAACTTTTTTAACCAGCTATCCGCATCAAATTTCTGGTGGTATGTATCAAAGGGTTTTGTTA
>VEQJ01000051.1 GCA_018883285.1 Alphaproteobacteria bacterium | reverse complement strand
GGTGTAGACAGCTCTTCCCTGTGACATCGAACGAAGAGTCTTAACATAACCAAACATATTTGCAAGAGGAACAATTGCAGAAACGACACGAGCGTTCCCACGGCTGTCCATCCCAGAGACCTGGCCGCGACGGCTGTTCAGATCCCCAATGATGTCCCCCATGTATTCTTCAGGGGTAACAACCTCAACATTCATCATCGGCTCAAGCAGGCGGGGTGACGCCTTAGCAATCCCCTCACGGAAGGCGGCTTTCGCGGCAATCTCAAAGGCAAGGGTGGACGAGTCAACATTGTGGAAGGCGCCGTCAATCAGACGAGCCTTAAAGTCAACCATCGGGAAGCCAGCAACCACACCAGTTTCCTTGGCCTGCTGCAGACCCTTTTCTACACCAGGAATGTACTCTTTAGGAATAGCGCCCCCGAAGATCTCGCTGACAAACTGAAAGCCTGCGCCACGCTCGGCTGGTTCAAACACGATTTTTACCCGAGCAAACTGACCAGAACCACCCGATTGTTTTTTATGGGTGTAATCAATTTCGTTGGTGCCGATAATGGTTTCGCGGTAGGCAACCTGCGGATCGCCCACATCAGCCTCAACCTTGAACTCGCGGCGCATGCGGTCAACCAACACTTCAAGGTGCAGCTCACCCATACCACTGATAACGGTTTGGCCGCTTTCCTGATCGGTGCTAACGCGGAAAGAGGGATCCTCCTGCGCCAGACGATTAAGGGCGATACCCATTTTTTCTTGGTCAGCTTTGGATTTTGGCTCCACCGCTACCTCAATAACGGGCTCAGGAAATTCCATCCGTTCCAACACAATCGGGCTGGCCGCATCGCACAGGGTATCCCCCGTGGTGGTGTATTTTAGACCCGCCAGAGCGATAATGTCGCCAGCGCGTGCCTCATCAATATCTTCACGGGTGTTGGCATGCATCAACAGCATGCGACCAATCCGCTCTTTTTCATGCTTAACGGTGTTAATCACGCTGCTGCTTTTGGTCAGGGTACCTGAATACACGCGCAGGAAGGTGATGCTGCCCACAAAGGGGTCATTCATGATTTTAAAGGCCAGGCCAGAGAATGGCGCATCATCCTTAGCGGGGCGGCTGTCAGGCGTTTCGCCATCCATTTTCACGCCCGCAACATCAGGAATGTCCAATGGGCTGGGCAGATAGTCGACCACCGCATCCAACAAAGGCTGAACCCCCTTATTCTTAAAGGAGCTACCGCACAGAACCGGCACAAAGCTACGGGCAATGGTACCCTTACGGATACAGGCCTTAAGCGTTGCCATATCCGGCTCTTCACCACCAAGGTATTTTTCCAGCGCGTCATCGTCCATTTCAACCGCGGCTTCGATTAACGCAGCACGCAGGGTCGCGGCCTTTTCCTTAAGATTGTCAGGAATGTCGGCCTCATAAAATTCTGCGCCCAGGCTTTCGTCTTTCCACAAAATCGCCTTGTTCTTGACCAGGTCAACCAAACCCGCATAGTCCGATTCCATCCCAATAGGAATGTGCAGCACCAGCGGGCGGGCACCCAGGCGATCCACCATCATCTCAACACAACGATCAAAATTTGCACCAATACGGTCCATTTTGTTAACGTAGCAAATGCGCGGCACGCCGTATTTGTCGGCCTGACGCCAAACGGTTTCGGATTGCGGCTCAACCCCCGCAACGCTGTCGAACACCGTGACCGCACCATCCAACACCCGCAAGCTGCGCTCTACCTCAATTGTAAAGTCAACGTGGCCAGGGGTGTCGATAATGTTGACACGATAGTCAATGTCGTTCATCCGCCAGTTACAGGTTGTCGCGGCCGAGGTGATGGTAATCCCACGCTCCTGCTCCTGCTCCATCCAGTCCATGATCGCCGTGCCCTCATGCACCTCACCAATTTTGTGGCTATGTCCGGTGTAGTACAAAATCCGTTCCGTGGTCGTGGTTTTACCCGCATCAATATGCGCCATGATACCAATGTTACGGCAACGCTCTAAGGGGTGGAAACGAGGCATGAAAAAATCCTTTTAATATTACCAACGATAGTGGGAGAAGGCTTTGTTGGATTCGGCCATCCGGTGGGTTTCTTCCCGCTTTTTCACGGCACCACCGCGACCCTGCGAGGCATCCAACAGCTCAGCGCGCAAAGCGGCCGCCATGGTTTTTTCGTTTTTCTTACGCTTACGCGCCGCATCGCGCAACCAACGCATTCCGACGCTGATCGAACGATCCGAACGAACCTCAACAGGCACCTGATAGGTGGCACCACCCAAACGACGCGACACCACCTCAACCATTGGGCGGGCATTGTCTAGCGCGGATTGAAAAACCTTCAGCGGATCCTGCTTCGTGACGCGCTCAATATCGTCCAAGGCACCATAGATGATTTGTTCGGCAACAGATTTTTTGCCGTGATTCATCACAATGGCAACCATGTGACTGATTTCAACACTGTTGAAACGGGGATCGGGAATAACTTCGCGTTTTTCAGGGCGGTGACGACGTGCCATATTTTTCTGCCTTATTTCGGTTTTTTAACGCCGTACACAGAACGACGCTTCTTACGGTTTTTGACGCCCTGCGTATCCAGCGTACCACGGATAATGTGATAGCGAACCCCCGGCAAGTCCTTAACACGGCCGCCACGAATCATGACCACAGAGTGCTCCTGCAGGTTGTGCCCCTCACCAGGGATATAGGCAATCACCTCATAACCATTGGTCAGACGGATACGCGCAACCTTACGCAAAGCCGAGTTCGGCTTTTTTGGCGTGGTGGTGTAAACACGGGTACAAACCCCACGTTTTTGCGAACAGGCCTTCATCGCCGGGGATTTGGTTCGATACACCTTTGGGCTACGCGGCTGACGAACCAACTGATTAATAGTGGGCATAGAGCATTTCCTAAAAAAATTCTTGTACATCTTTACGATACACACCCGCATCGCCACTTTTGGCTTAGCAGAGTGCAACAAGTTACCGACAAAGCACGCTGTCGTCAAGCACTTTGCAACAAAAAGCTTATTCCCATTGCGCAACTTTGTTGCACGCGCTTAGATTAGGCACAAACAACTCTGTTTCCCCCTATCTTAAATTCGGAAAGATTGCTGCCATGTCTGCCTCCATGCATCCCTATCGCACCCATCGTTGCAGCGCGCCCCGCGCCGATCATATAGGCACCACCATGCGCCTTAGCGGTTGGGTGCATCGGGTGCGTGACCATGGCGGGGTGCTGTTTTTGGATTTGCGCGATCATTATGGTATTACCCAATGCGTCGCCGATCAGGATAACCCGAATTTGCCAACCCTGGAAAAATTAAAGCCTGAATCGGTGATAACCATCACGGGCACCCTTCAGGCGCGGCCGCCCGAAACCATCAACAGCAGTCTGCCAACGGGCGAAGTCGAGCTGGTGGTTGAGCAATTGGCGATTCTGTCCGAGGCCGACACCCTGCCCTTTCCTGTTCATGGGAACGAGCCGGTTGGCGAGGATATGCGCTATCGCCATCGCTATATCGACCTGCGGCGGGAGGAGGCGCATCGGCGCATCATGTTGCGTACCGCGATTATCGACAGTGCGCGCCGCCGCATGAAGGCCGCCGATTTTAACGAGATTCAGACCCCGATCCTGACCGTCAGCTCACCAGAGGGGGCACGCGACTATCTGGTTCCCTCCCGCCTGCATCCAGGCAGCTTCTACGCCCTGCCGCAGGCGCCGCAAATTTTCAAGCAATTGCTGATGGTATCGGGCTTTGATCGCTATTTCCAGATTGCCCCCTGTTTTCGGGATGAGGATGCCCGTGCCGACCGCGCTCCGGGCGACTTTTACCAGCTGGATCTGGAAATGTCCTTTGTGACGCAGGAGGATGTGTTTGCAACGGTTGAGCCCATATTGCTGGGCATTTTTGAGGAATTTGCCGCAGGTCGCCTGGTCGATTCTTTCCCCGTTGCGCGCTTTAGCTTTGAGCAAGCCTTGTTGCAGTTTGGCACCGACAAACCCGATTTGCGCAACCCGTTGCGCATCCAGGATGTCACCACGGTTTTTGCCGATAGCGGCTTTGGCCTGTTTGCCCGTGGTGTGGCGGCGGGCAGCGTGGTGCGCGCCATCCCCTGCCAAGCGGCCAGCCAGCCCCGTAGCTTTTTTGACGGCCTTAACGACTGGGCGCGGGAAATTGGCGCGGGCGGACTGGGCTATATTATTTTTGAAGGAGAAGAGGCCAAAGGGCCTATTGCCAAACACTTGGATGAACCGCGCCTGACCCAACTGCGCCAGCTGGCTGAGGCGGCGGGCGGCGATACCCTGTTCTTCGCCTGTGCCAAGGAAAAGGATGCGGCCAAATGGGCAGGCCTGGCGCGCACCAGGATTGGAGATTTGCTGGGACTAATAGAGCCAAACAGCTTTCGATTCTGCTGGATTACTGATTACCCCATGTTTGAATGGGATGAAGATGAAAAGGCTGTGGTGTTTTCCCACAACCCCTTCTCCATGCCGCAAGGCGGGATGGATGCCTTGGTCAACAACGATCCCCTGACCATTAAGGCGTCGCAATATGACTTTGTTTGCAATGGTTTTGAGCTGTTATCGGGGGCTATCCGCAACCACCTGCCCGAAGTCTTTGTAAAAGCCATGAACATTGCTGGCTTTGATAAGGACGAGGCGGAACGGCGCTTTGGTGGTCTGCTAAAGGCCTTTCGCTACGGCGTGCCACCGCATGGCGGGGTTGGGGTTGGGCTGGATCGCATCATTATGTTACTGGCCGATGCCCCCAACCTTAGAGAAATCTATGCCTTCCCCCTGAACCAACAAGGCCAAGATTTGATGTTGGGCGCCCCAACCGCCGATGTGTCGCCCCAGCATTTGAAATTGTTGGGTATTCAGCTGGCTCCCACTGTTGTGAAAAAGGCAGGCTAACGATTATGGCACGGGCGATTATGGCGCGGGTGATAGCTTGGGCAATTTGGTCGGTGTTGTGGCTTAGTGCCCTTAGCCAGCTGGCCTTTGCCGCGCAACCCGTAACCCCAGGCAGCTTTGAACTATCACCGCATCGCGCGCGCTACAGCATGACCCTGGCCAAATCGGATCCGGGCAGCCCCGTTCTGAATGCCTATGGCAATTATGAAATCGCCTGGGCGCTGCAATGCGATGGCTGGAGCTATGAGCAAAAACTGGATCTGACCTTTTTGCGGGCGGATGGCACCGAAGATCGCTGGCAGGCCACCCATGCCGCCCTAGAAAGCCTGGATGGTACGCAATACCGCTTTCACACCCTAAGGCGGCTAAACGACTACCCTCAGGAGGTTTATGCGGGCGAGGCAAAGTTGGATAGCCCTGGCGGCGGTGGGCATGTGACCTTTACCAAACCGCAACAGCTGACCCTGACCCTGCCCGCGGGCACGCTATTTCCCCGCACCCATTTGGCACAATTGCTAAAGGCCATGGCCAATCATCAGCAGCTTTTTGAGCGACAGGTTTTTGAGGGCGATTTTGAGCGCCCTGTTTCCACCATCAACGCCTTTATTGGCCGCACTTTTGAAGCCCCCCTTGATGCCCCCGCGCCAGCCAAGGGTCTAACCTGGCTGGTTCGCTTGGCCTATTTTAACGATAACAACGCTGTTTCTGATGGATCAATCGGCCATGCACCTGGCGGGGGTAATGGTGGCTTTGATCCGCTTTATGAAATGGAATTTTCCTATAACGCCAGTGGCATTAGCCACAACTTACTGATTGACTTTGGAGAATTTAGCCTTAGCAGCAATACGGTGGATATCGCCCCCCTGCCCCCACCTAGCTGCCGATGACCCAATTCTGTCACAATTATGTAACAAAAACAAAAGGATTTACTTCGTTTTGACAATTTGTTAGATAAATTTTAAGTACATTTCCCTTTAATGGTTAAATAGGTTCATAAGAATTTTTCACCAACAATCGTTAGGCCTTTGACGCATACCATGACCGCATTTTCAAACCATATTTCCGCAGAATCCGCCGCAGCTAACACGCACCTTCATAAGAACGTGCTGATTGTTGAGGATAACGAGCTGAATATGAAGCTGTTTAGTGACCTGTTAGAGGCCAAGGGCTTTAACGTTGCCAAGGCCAAGGATGGCTATCAGGCGCTGGAATTGCTGGCAGAAAATCGTCCCGATTTAATTCTGATGGACTGGCAATTGCCCGAAATTACGGGGCAGGAGTTAACCCAGCGGTTAAAGGCCGACCCCAACACGCGCGCCATCCCGATTATTGCGGTTACTGCCTTTGCCATGAAGGGCGACGAAGAAAAAATCCGTAATGTGGGCTGTGAGGGCTATATCGCCAAGCCGATTTCGGTTATGACTTTTCTAGAGACAGTTCAAAGCTTTCTGGAGTCCACAAATTCATGACTGGAACCGTATTGGTGGTCGACGACATTCCGGCCAACCTGAAACTGTTGGAAGCCAAACTGTTAAATCAGTATTTTGAAATTCTAACAGCCCCGGATGGGGAAACCGCCCTTGAGATTGCTGAAGCAAAGCAGCCTGATATTATTTTGTTGGATGTGATGTTGCCAGGAATGGATGGCTTTGAAACTTGTCAACGTCTAAAAGCCAACGCCAAAACCAACCATATTCCTGTAATTATGGTGACAGCCCTGTCCGACGCAGCTGATCGTGTGCGCGGGTTGCAATGTGGGGCGGATGATTTTCTGACCAAACCTTTAAACGACACCGCGCTATTTGCCCGCGTTCGATCCCTGGTGCGGCTTAAATTGCTGACCGATTCCTTGCGTTCGCATGTCGAAACCAATGATCGGATGGGAATTTTGATCGCCAATGAACAGGATAATCGGGATATCGGTTCCGCCAATATTTTGCTTATTGAGGATGATCATCCCCATGCTGAGCATCTACAGCGTACCTTAGCCGAAGAAAATCATTTCTGTGATGATTGCGCAAACGGCAAACAAGCCCAGCAAATACTGAATGCCAGTCATGTTGATCTAATCATGCTGGCGATGCATTTGGATGGTGATGACAGCCTGCGCATCCTATCACAAATTCGATCCAATGAAAAAAGCCGCAACATCCCCGTCTTGGTTTTGACAGAAGAAGGGGATGAAATGATGCTGGCGAAGGCGCTGGACATGGGGGTAACCGATTATGTGACCCGCCCCGTTGATGCCAATGAACTTAAGGCCAGGGTACGCACCCAGATTCGACGCCGTCGCTTTCAAGAGCGGTTACGGGATATTTACGAAAAAAGTCTATCCCTGGCGCATATTGATGAGCTAACTGGCCTATACAACCGTCGTTACTTTAACAATCACCTGGAAACCCTGTTCAAAAAAACGCGGGAACAGGGCGGAGTGCTGGCGGTTATGATGGTAGATATCGATTTCTTTAAAAAAATTAATGACACCTATGGCCATGATGGCGGTGATGTCGTGCTTAAACAGGTGGCCTCTCGCCTTCAAGATGCCATCCGCGGCTATGACATTGTTGCCCGTCTGGGGGGAGAGGAGTTTGCGATGATAATGCCCGCCCTGCGCTCCGACCAAGCGCCCCAGGCGGCCGAACGTTTGCGTCAACGCATTGCTGATGAAGCCTTTACCCTGCCCGATGGTCAGTCTGTCGATGTCACGGTCAGCATCGGGTTATTTAATCAAACGCTGCACGAC
>VEQJ01000312.1 GCA_018883285.1 Alphaproteobacteria bacterium | reverse complement strand
GCCGTGGGCGGAGGATGTGCGCGCCTTTGTGCATCAAAAATTGGCGGACAATTGGTCAGAATCGCAAATCATGGATTATTTGGTGGTGCGCTATGGGGCAGAAATTCTGATGACCACCCCCAAACAGTCGGGCACCATAGCCCTGTGGTTGATACCCCCCATCTTGCTGTTGGTTATCGTGTTTTGGGGCAAACGCCAGCTTAGACGGTAAGAAAAAGGAACCAGCAGCCAGCAGAAAAAAGGCGTTTTTCCACCATCCTCCTTGACTCGGCAATCCATGCGGTTGAGTGTAGAAGGCCGTGGGGGTTCCCCCATGCATCAATCTTTTGTGCAACCAACTTGTCATGGCTCTGGGATAGACTGATCAAATGCGAGCTGTCTTCTGCCGTGGTTCTGTTGTGCATGCCCTGATTCCGCTGGTGCTGGGGCTGATGCTGGTCGCCCCAACAACAGCTGTCATGGCCACCCCACCGCAAACCGTACCAGCCACCATGAGCTGCCCATCCAGCTGTCCTGCGGGCACACAGCCAACACAAATGGCTGGAGCACGGTTTGTGTGTTTTAGCGGCACGAAATGTGGCGACGCGATTTTTAGTTGCCCAACCAATTATGTTTCAACAGGCATTGGCACCTGCCTTTATCAAGCTCCCACCCCCAATCCCACCACTGCCCCAGCCGACGGCACTTTTGTGCCCGACACCACTGGCGGGTTAAGTTGTTCAAACGGCGGGACAGCTGGCTATTTCTACCAAAACGGCAAACCTGTCTCTGCTTGCAAAAGCAGCGATGGATCGATTACCCAGAACGGCGGCACCACTACTGCTACCTGCCTAGGTGGCAAATGTAATGTTGACTCCAACTTTCACCCCGAAGAAATCATCAACACCTGCTGGAGCTGTAGTTTCTTTGCGATCGTTTTCGATGCCGCTTATGAAATTGGCTATCACGTTAACCGCAGCCCCCTGATTACCCGATTGGCCAACATCATCGCCATTTTAATGGCGCTGTATCTGCTGTGGATTGCTCTAAGGCTACTGTTTCCTTTTGGGGCTTTTGGTGGGGTAAAGCAGGATGGCAACAGCCTGGTTCTGCAAATGGGGATGGTGGTGATTGCCTTAATGGCCTTAAAAAGCAACAATGCGTTTTATGAGGATTATTTTCTAACCCCCATTATCGCCAGTGGGGTTGATGTGGGGCAGGCCAGTTTAACCGCCAGTCTGCAGGGGGTGGGCAGCATTGGTGGGGATAAGTACAAAACCAAAATTCCCGCACAAAATAACGGCGATTGTGATATTGTCCAACCTGCCACGACCAATCCAGCCAGCGGGCCAGCCAGCTTTCGCCTGAATGCCCCCGCCCCGCCCAGCGTTATGCCGCCTAAAGTTCTAAATGCCCGTAACAAGCTGATTTGTCAGATGGATAGCATTCAAAAAACCATCGGGGTGGGTGCCCTGATTGGCGTGTCGGGCATCGTCTATGGCCCCAAGGTTGAGGGCTTGAATTTCAACCCTTTTGATAGTTTTGGTCTTGGCAAAACCGCTCAAAGCATCATCGATAAGCTGTTATCGATTGTGGCGGGCATTATCCTGTTGGTGCTGTATGTCATTGCCATCATTGTGTTTCCCTTTTACCTGCTTGATGCCTTTTTGATGGTCATGATCATTGGGGTGTTAGCGGGATTTTTTATCTTTTCTTACAGCCTGGGTATTTTTCGCAAGGCAACCTATGCCGCCATCCGTGCGTTGGTAGAGGCCGCCGCCGTCATCACCTTTATGAGC
>VEQJ01000050.1 GCA_018883285.1 Alphaproteobacteria bacterium | reverse complement strand
CCGATGATGAGATTGATACGCAATATCATGCAATTATGAAACAGATTTTTGCCAAAATGCCTGAGGATGCCAGCCTGCTGCCCGGTTATGTCTATCTAATCCAAATTGCCAAAAACTATGAAAACATTGGTGACAGCGTGGTGCATATCGCCCAGCAAACCGTCTTTTTGATTGATGGCCGCTATCCTGCTTAGCCAAATAGGGACGGCCTACCGCCGTACTTGTTAACCATATGCTAATCAGGTAATTCTATTGTCATGATAAGGACATCAATCCTTCAAACTGCAAACAACGGGAATGGGTTATGGATACCGAATTGCGCGAAAAAATCCTGGTGGTGGAGGATGAGGCATCCCTTAGGGAGCTGTTGCAATACAATCTTGAGAAGGAAGGCTATCGCGTCACCCTGGCTACCGATGGCGAAGACGGCCTGTTGCATGTTGAGGAAAATAAGCCAGATTTAATCGTGTTGGATTGGATGTTGCCGCAAGTTTCGGGGATTGAGGTTTGTCGCCGCCTGCGCCGTTCCAACGAAACCAAATTGATTCCCATCCTGATGCTGACCGCAAAGGGTGAGGAGGCCGACATGGTTCGCGGCCTTAGCATTGGTGCCGATGACTATATGACCAAGCCTTTTTCGGTGGTGGAATTGGTGGCGCGGGTCAAAGCCCTGCTGCGGCGATCCAACCCCGCCCGTTCCGAAGAATCGCTGACCTATCGGGATCTGACCATGGATCTGCGCACCTATCGCGTATCGCGGGCGGGCAGTGAGGTGCATGTTGGCCCCACCGAATTTAAACTGTTGCGCTACTTTATGGAAAATCCTGGCCGAGTCTTTACGCGCGAACAGCTGTTGGATGCGGTTTGGGGATCCGATATTTACGTTGAGCCGCGCACGGTTGATGTGCATATCCGCCGCCTGCGTATCGCCCTGAACCCTAAGGGGGATGAGGAGTGTCGCGATTACATCCGCACCGTGCGCAGCGCGGGTTATGCCCTGGACGACAGTGCGGAGTAGGGCGCCGCAGGCCGGTTTGCCGTATCCATCAAGGCATCCTAAGTTTTGATATAATCCGCATTAAGCCATGACAACAGTTGGAATAAAGCAATGAGGGTTGGATTAATTGGTTTAGGCACGGTTGGGGCGGCGCTGGCGCGGCAACTTATTGACGGCCAAGAATTTCTTAAACACCAGACAGGCGGCAACCCCCTGACCCTGGCGGCGGTGTCGGCGCGCAGTCAAAAACCTAGGCCAGGGCTGGACTTAACGGGCGTGCCCTTTGTCGCCGATCCGCTGGCGATTGCCCGTGAT
Source organism: Alphaproteobacteria bacterium (assembly GCA_018883285.1). Taxonomy (GTDB): domain Bacteria; phylum Pseudomonadota; class Alphaproteobacteria; order CAISOG01; family CAISOG01; genus CAISOG01. Next base: position 6,356 of record VEQJ01000050.1, on the reverse strand, counting down.
CCCCAAATTGACCTGGTGGTGGAATTGGTGGGCGGCCATGATGGCATCGCCAAACAGGTGGTGGAGGCCGCGCTGCAGGCTGGTAAATTGGTGGTGACCGCCAATAAGGCCTTGTTGGCGCATCATGGCAGCGATCTGTTGGCATTGGCCAGCCAGCAGGGCAAGATCCTGGCCTTTGAGGCAGCGGTGGCGGGAGCCATCCCCGTTATCAAGGTGTTGCATGAAGGCTTGGCGGCCAATCGGCTGCATCGGGTGGTGGGCATTCTGAACGGCACCTGCAACTATCTGCTGACCCAGATGCAGGCGGGCGCGGGCAGTTTTGATAGCGTTCTGGCGGCCGCGCAGCAGGCTGGCTATGCGGAGGCTGATCCCAGCACCGATATTGATGGCCATGACAGCGCACACAAATTGGCGATTCTCAGCGCGCTGGCCTTTGGCCACCCGATGGCATTACAGGCGGTTGCCTGCTGTGGCATTCGCGCGGTCACGGCGCAGGATATCACCTATGCGGCGGAGTTGGGCTATCACATCAAGCTGTTGGCGATTGCCGAGCGCGGCGATGATGGCCTGGTGCGGCAACGGGTGCAACCCTGTCTGTTGCCCCGTCAGCATCCGTTGGCCGGGGTTGATAACGTCACCAATGCGGTACAGCTTAAGGCCAATCTGGCTGGCCAAATTTTGCTGGAGGGGCCAGGGGCGGGGGGGGATGCCACCGCCTCAGCCGTGTTGGCCGATTTGGTCGATATTGCGGTGGGGCGCCGCCAGCCTATCAGCGTTGCAAGCACCCAGCCATCCGCTGTTGTTGCCGATAAGCCACTCGAAAAGCTTGCGGGGCGTTGTTATTGGCGCCTGCAAGTGGTGGATCAGCCAGGGGTGTTGGCGGCGGTGGCGGCGGTGTTGGCGCGCCACCAAATCTCTATCGAATCGTTGTTGCAGCGGCCAAGCCAAGCAAATGACCTGCCAGATAATCGACCCGATACACAGGCCTTTCCCAATGGCAATGTGCCGGTGGTGTTGGTAACGCATCAGGCGTTAGAGCCCGCCTTGCAGGCAGCCGCCGATGAACTGGCTAAGCTGCCCCAACTGCATCAGCCGCCACTGCGCCTTCGGATTGAGGACAATTTGGCTTAGGGGCGACTTAGGCTTACATTCAGAGTTTTCCCATGGCGCAAAACCCCCTCCGCCTGCGTGGTGAAACGGCCATCAGCGTCATGCAACAACAGGCCAGGCAGATGGGTTAGCCGCTGGGGATCGCCGCCCGCAACCGCCCGCAACAACAGGCGTTTGGACTCTCCTGGCCTGCTGAGCAGCGGCAGGATGGCGATATCGCCGATCCCTGCGGGTATGGCCGCCACCGCTTCATCCAATCGATTGCTGGGGTAAATCATGGTCAGGGTGCCACCCTGTTTCAGCCGCGCCACCGCGGGCTCTAACCAGCTGGCCAGGGGTTGATCCGTTGGTTGAAAGCGTGCCTGCGGCGCCCGCCCAACCCGTTCGCGCTTCGGGTCATAATAGGGGGGATTCAGCATGACATGATCAACCATGGGCTGATGGGGCAGGGGCAGGGTGGTGGCATCGCCGACTATCAGCTGAAAGCGTGCCGCCATCTGATTCTCAAGCGCGTTGCGGGCGGCCAGCTGCGCCAACGATGGGTCAATTTCTATGCCCAACAGCTGGGCTTGCGGCACACGGTGCAACAGACACAGGGCGGCCGCCCCCACGCCGCACCCCAATTCCAACACCAGCTGACCATCCTGCGCCGCTACACCAGCCGCCAACAGCACGCTATCGCTGTTGAATCGATAGCCATGACTGGCGCGGCAAGGCTGCCACAGCTTAAGGCGGTTGTCTAACAGGCCGTTATGGGTCAGATTCATGTTGGCGACTGTATCGTCATCCGCTATGGATAGGCCAGCCCCTTTGACACCCCCGATTATCCAAACACCTTCATGACCAACCCATCACCCACAGCAAACACCCTTTTTGAGGCCAATTCTGGCGACAATCGGGTCAACACCCCCGTGCCGTCTAACAACAGTCTGGCATCGCTGACCGCGCTGGTGGCCGATGATATGGATGCGGTTAACAATTTGATTTTGGATCGGTTAAGCACCGACACCCCGTTGATTGCCGATGTTGCCCGTCATTTGTTGCTGGCGGGGGGCAAGCGTTTGCGGCCGATGCTAACCCTGCTGGCGGCGCGGCTGTGTGGCTACAGCGGCCCCCATCATATTCCGCTGGCGGCCAGTGTGGAGTTTATTCACGCCGCCACCCTGCTGCATGACGATGTCGTGGATGGCAGTGAGCTGCGGCGGGGCAAAAAGGCTGCCCATGCCCTGTGGGGCAACAGCGCCAGCGTGTTGGTGGGCGACTATCTGTTCACCCAATCGTTCCAGTTGATGTTGGTGGCCGAATCGTTAGAGGTGTTGCGGGTGCTTTCCAACGCGGCGGCGGTGATTGCCAAGGGTGAGGTGATGCAGCTGGATGCCAGCCATCATTTGGAGATTAGCCGCGACGATTATTTGCGAGTGATTCATGCCAAAACCGCCTCACTGTTCGCGGCGGCGGCCGAGGTTGGCGGGATTGTCGCCAAGGCACCCGCCCAGGAGGTGTTGGCGCTGATGCGCTATGGGGAGGCCTTGGGCATGGCGTTTCAGCTGATTGACGATCTGCTGGACTACACCGGTGGGGGGCAGGCTTTTGGCAAGGAATTGGGGCACGATTTTGCTGAGGGCAAAATGACCCTGCCGTTGATTTTGGCGATTCAGGCCGACCCCAGCCATAAGGAATTTTGGCAACGCACCATTGAAAATCAGCAGCAGGCGGAGGGCGATTTTGCCCAAGCTGTCCAGCGGATTACCGCCGTGGATGGCTTTACCGCCACCCGCCTGTTGGCCGAACGGTACATCAATCAGGCGCGGGATGCCTTGGCCGATCTGCCCGCTAACCACTACCGCGACGCGCTGGCCGATCTGTGCGACTTTTGCCTGCAACGCGATTTTTAGGGGGTGGCAAGCGGGTAAGCCTGCGCTGCCTCGTTCCCATGGCTTGACGGATGGGCGATAGGGGGCAATGATAGGCGCACTTTGTCGGCTGCAATCTACACAGGTCGACCACCGAGAGTAACCCCATCCTTTTTTGGAGAGAGCCGCTATGACCTTTACCCTGCCCCCCTTGCCCTATGAGTCAACCGCGTTGGATCCTGTAATCAGCGCCCGCACCCTGGAATTTCACCATGGCAAGCACCATCAGACCTATGTCACCAACCTGAACAACCTGATTAAGGATACCGATCTGGCCGATCAAAGCCTGGAGGTCATTATTCAACAGGTTGCGGGCGATGCCAGCAAGGCGGGGGTTTTCAACAACGCCGCCCAGGTTTGGAACCATACATTTTTCTGGAACAGCCTGACCCCCAAGGGTGGCGGCAAACCTGGCGCCAAGCTGCTAAGCCTGATTGAGCGGGATTTGGGCGGGTTGGAAAAATTTGCCGAGGATTTTAAGCGGGCCGCGATCAGCCAGTTTGGCAGCGGTTGGGCATGGTTGGTGGTCGATAACGGCAAGCTGGCGATTACCAAAACCGCCAACGCCGACCTGCCGATGACCAAACAGCAAACCGCGCTGTTGACCATCGATGTGTGGGAACATGCCTATTACCTGGATTATCAAAACCGCCGCGCCGATTTTGTGCAGGCGTTTTTGGATAAGCTGATCAACTGGGAATTCGCCGAAGCCAATCTGGATCAAGCCGGGCTGTAGGTGGCTACTGCAAAGCCTTAGGACAGTTTTGTCAATTCTGTGAGAAGGGCTAACGCATGTTCAGCTCTCTCTGTCGGAACAAAAAGATGGTCATGATAAAAGGCGGATACTGGATTAACGCTGATGCCCGCCTTGGCTAGGCAGTCGGTAATGGCTGCGAGAAAGCCAATAGCCTCAAGAGAGGAATGTATCGTTAGGGTAATCTGACGGCATTCGTATTGATAGGGCAATCCTGCCTGAACCACTTTGTCTTTTAGGGCAATAACGGTTGTTCCTTCTGTTTCCTTGAAAAGCATGATTGGGGATAGGTCAGTTGCTATGCTCTGCTCCGTTGGCAAAGAGCAAAAAACGAAAATGCCATCTTGCAGTTCAGGATGCATGGATTTCATCAAAACATTTAGATTTGTAATGCCAGTCATATCAATGATTGCCTTTTGGAAAACAAAAAAGGCGGAACCGTTTTAAGATTCCGCCCCTTTAGCAAAATTGTTGTGTTAAGACAGCCGGACTATTTCTTGCTGTCGCCACCAACGGTGTGTTTGATGTCGTCCAGCGATTCGCTGACCCGGCTGTTCAGCAAATCCATGGATTCGCGGGTCGATTTCAACAGAATTTCGGATACCTCACGCAGGTGATCAACCCCCTTTTCAAAGGCTTCTTTGGTCAGGGCGGTTTGACGCGCCAACCGTTCCTGTGGGGATTTGACATCAACAAAGTCGCGGGTGCTTTGGGCAACATCTTTCATCGCGCTGGTCAGCATTTTGCGCTGATTCTCAACGATGGTTTGCAACCCCTCTGTCATCAGTTGGCCAGCACGGGTCAGAGCGTCTAAATTCTTGCGATAGGCTTCCATAACGGGGGTATAGCCCGCACCGGCGGTTTTGAAATGTTCCATCACTTTGCCGAAATCAAAATCGAATGGGTTGTTAAACTTTGTCATTGCGGGGCACACCTTAGGTAAGAGTCAGTTAGGGGGAAGGAATAAGGGAGGTAAAAACTTGAGCAAGAAAAACCAAGCTTTTCTGTTAATAACATGGCGATAAGCCGCCACAGCGTCAAGAGTTATAAAGGTGTTTTTGTAATAATGTAACCTGCTGTTAAAGCGCTAATTCTAAATTTTTCAGGTAGCACAATGTTCGGGGGGCGATCCGTCGGCCACGGCGTTCTGATGGCGCAAAAAAAGGGGAGTGTTGCCATACAGCAAACACCCCCCCCCTTGATTTTGTGATCATCCCCAAAGAACAAGGGATGATCCTAAAGCCGGCTACTTCACATAGTTCAGCTCAACAGTCACGCGACGATCGGCCGACAAGCATTTGATCAGCTCGCTGCGCTTTTTGCTGCTGCAGCTGGTGGTAGGCTTTTCGGAACCAACGGCCGAAACATTGACCTTATTCACCTTGTTGTAGCCTTTGGTGAACAGATAGCTTTTCACAGCCTCGGCACGTTTTTCGGACAATTTCAGGTTATAGGCGCTTTTGCCAATGCGGTCGGCATGGCCAACAATATCAACGCTTTGAACATCTTGGGCTTCGCTTAAGATTTTGGCCAAGGTATCCAATTTTTGTTGACCGCTAGGAACCAACACGGATTTGTTGAAATCAAAGTAAATGGTGCGGCTTTCCTGGCTCGGTACTGGGGTAGCAGGCTTAGCGACAGGGCGCTGTACCACAGGCTTAGCAACAGCAGGGGCAGGAGCCTCCGTGCTGCAAGCACCTGTTTTGTTTTCGCCGAGAGAAACGACGCAGCCACCGCGAACATCGCTAACAGGGCTGCCATCTTTATCTACGACGACTTTGTTGAAATTGGAAACATCGGCGGATGCCGCGCCAGCAAAAGCAACGGTTAGGGCTAGGCTGGCCAAAAGATGACGATAGGTCAACATGGTTAAAGAACCTTTCATGGTGGAAACAGGGTAGGGTATAACTATTAGCGTGATTGACGCGTTTAGACAAAGAAAATTTTCTGACCACCAACCCTGTAGCCCGACGATTTGATTAGGAACTATCGACATTCATTTTAGCCATAGCAAGATGGAGGCGAGGTAGATAAATCCTAAGAAAGCGGAATCTGTTTTGTCGTAGCGTGTGGCGATGCGTCTGAACTGTTTGAGCTTGCCGAATAGCCGTTCAATATGGTTGCGTTCTTTGTACAAATACGCGTTATAAACACGTAGATTTTTGCTATTTGAACGAGATGGAATGACCGCTTGCGCACCTATATTTTCCGCAGCTTTTGCGATATAGTCAGCATCATAGCCTTTATCCGCCAGAACATAATCGCCGCGCATGCCATCCAACAGCGGCAGGGCTTGCGTGGAATCGTGACGCTCACCACCCGTTAAAACAAAGCGCAATGGATTGCCAAGAGCATCACATAATGCGTAAATTTTGGTGGTAAAACCACCACAAGATCGGCCTAATGCCTGATTTTTCTGTCCCCTTTTGCGCCAGAGGCGCATTGATAAGCGCGAACAATCGTTGAATCTATCATCAGCCATTCCGTATCGGCGGTGGCGGCGAGTGTGTTGAAAATCATCTGCCAAATTCCTTTGTCAGACCAGCGTTTAAAGCGTTTGTGAACACCCGACCAATGGC
>VEQJ01000311.1 GCA_018883285.1 Alphaproteobacteria bacterium | reverse complement strand
TGCCCCTTCATCGCTGAAACAGCGGGCGGAATCGGAAAAGAAACAGGCGGGCTGCCCCTAAGCTTTTTAGACAACGCCCCCAGGCGTTTAGACAGCCTAGCCCTTTTCGGTCATCCCATATCCCCTTAGCTGATTCATGCCCCTACGCCCCCTAACCCCAACCAGGCTGATGATCGCCCTGCTTATCGGTGGTGGCCTGTTGCGGCTATGGCTGGCCGCCGCGATTGGGTTGGGTGTTGATGAATCCTATATGGTCGCCATCGCCCGCCATTGGTCGTTAAGCTATTTTGACCATCCGCCACTGGCCTTTTGGCTGGTGGGGGCGACGCGCGGGTTGGTCGGCGGTGAATCGGCCGCCCTGCTGCGTTTGCCCTTTATCCTGCTGTTTGCTGGCTCAAGCTGGCTGCTGTTTCGTCTGACTGCAAAGCAGTTTGGCGAATGGGCGGGGTGGTACAGCGCCCTGTTGTTCAACCTGGCGCCCGTTTTTACCCTCAGCACCGCCAGCTGGATTTTGCCCGATGGGCTGCTGATATTCTGGTGGCTGGTCAGCCTGTCGTGCCTACTGCGCGTAGTACCCTCTAACCCCTCCCACCATCATCAGCCTGCAATATGGGGTTGGTGGCTGGCCAGCGGGATCGCCCTTGGCCTGGCGATGCTTAGCAAATACACCGCCGTCTTTTTGCCGCTGGCGGTGCTGGTCTTTTTGCTCAGTCATCGCCATCATCGGCGCTGGTTACGCCATCCCGCCCCCTGGGTCGCCGCCGCCCTGGCCATCGCGCTGTTTAGCCCCGTCATCATCTGGAACAGCCAGCATCAATGGATATCGCTGGCTTTTCAGGGCAATCGCGGCATGCCCTCCCCCACGGAATCCTCCTTCTTTGCCCTGTATCCAGAAAAAATGGCCGCTGCGTTGGCGGGGCAGGCCGCCTATCTGCTGCCCTGGCTATGGTTGCCGTTGATGATTGTCTTGCTGCATGCCTTTGGCCGTGGCCTTAGGGATTCATCGGCGCGGCTGAGCCCAACCTGGCTATTCAGTATTTCGGCGGTTCTGATGATTGGCTTTTTTGCCCTGACAGCCCTATGGGCGGGCGGGCGCATCCTGCCGCACTGGCCATCGCCAGGCTATCTGATGGCTCTGCCGCTGTTGGGGGCGGCGATTGATGCGGCGCGCTTAAATCCGCTAGCAAATCGGCTGGCCAGTAGCCGCCTTTTCACCCCAAGCCGCCGCCTGATTGACCGCTGGCTTTGGGGCAGTGGCCTTATCCTGCTGCTGCTTATTCTGCTGCTGCGCTGGTATATCGACAGCGGCTGGGTACGCCATCATTGGCCAGCGCTGATGCGGCAGGATCCAACCGTTGAGCTGTTGGACTGGGATGCGCTGCCCAACGCGCTAGCGGCTAGGGGGCTGTTGGATCATCCCCGCCTGCTGGTGGCCTCCCCCCATTGGGCGCAGGCTGGCAAGATTGATCGCGCCCTAGCCGGTCGGCTGCCGGTGCAATGTCTGGGCGATGATCCGCGCCATTATGGCATGCTGGCGGATCGGGATCGCTATCGGGGGTGGGATGTGCTGTTCGTGCTGGTCAAAAAAAGCCATGAGGCGCCCCCCACCCTGGCCGAGGTGCAACAGCAATTTGGCCGCTACGCCGATGATCTGGCACCCCTGACCACCGTGCCAGTTGGCCAGGCGGACTATCCATCCCTGCAGCTGTATTTGTATTGGGGCAAAAATTTTAACGGGCTGGTGGCAAAATAACCGCTACCTAATGGTGACTGGTTCACAGT
>VEQJ01000049.1 GCA_018883285.1 Alphaproteobacteria bacterium | reverse complement strand
CTTGATAGTTGCGCCAACAGTATCACGGCCATAGGGGATCGTCCAGTCAAAAAACTTATAAAGTTGCATTTCATAAAGTTTTTTTTATGATTTTGGTGGTAGTTTTATGAGTGGTTCTGCCGTAAGAGTCTGAGGAAGAGTCTAAAAGGGCGGTTCCGTCCTGTCTGCTATCCTGTCTTATCAACCTCCTTAAAGCTGGTGTTCCCTCATGTCCAAAACGGCCATTACCAATTATCAACTGCGTCCTGCTGTGCAGGGGGATTTTGATTTTTTCAAAAAAGTCCACCATGCCACCCTGCGCCCCTATGTTGAGCCGTTGTTTGGTTGGGATGAAGTCTGGCAAGCGGAATATCTGAAAAGCCGCTATAACCCCGATGAGATGAAGATTATTCAGGTCGATGGCCAGGATGCTGGGGTGTTGGTTTTTGGGCAGGAGCCCGATCGGGTGTTCGTGAAGCAGCTGTTGATTGATCCCATTTTTCAGGGGCGCGGGCTGGGCACCGTGGTGCTGCACGATATGATTGAACAAGCACGCGCCAGCAAGCTGCCGCTGTCGCTGTCGGTTTTGCGATCCAATTTGCCCGCCAAGCGTTTTTATCAGCGGCACGGCTTTGTCGAAGCCTATCATGATGAACAGCGGGTTTGGATGCATTGGGAACCCAGTGGGCAGACGGGCGATCCCCTGGTCATTATGGCCAGCTCACGCAGCCATGGTCATACCCGTCACACTTTGGATCAGGCGTTTCGCAAAATTCCCTATCAATTGATTGATTTGCACGGCAAAAGCATCAGCTATTTTGACTATGATCATCACAACCGCCTTGACGATTTTTTGTGGGTGGCTGAGCAAATGGTGGCGGCCAAGCGCATCGTGTTGGTAACCCCCCTGTATTGGTCGGCCATCAGCGGGGTAATGAAAGTGTTTATCGACCGCTTTACCGATTTAACCGATATTCGTCAGGATTTGGGCGATGGGCTGGCTGGCAAAAAGCTGTGGTTGATGGTGGCGGGCAAGCCAGAGGTGGCGCCGGTCGGTATCGAAATTCCCTTTGTGGAAATCTGCAACCACTTTAAGATGGATTATCAGGGGATGCAGTACGCCTATATTGGCCAGGATAGAAAGCTGGAAACCGCCAGTGAGGTGGCGGCGGCCGAATTCGCTAAGCAGTTCCTATAGAAATAGCGTACTACGGAACCCCCAGGGCAGATCTTTGCGTGTAACCACCAGCAAATCCTATGGGTGCGTAAGCTTCCATAGAGTTTTATGATGCTCTAACGTTTATGCAGAGGCACATATTTGCGCTTGGGTGCACCGCTGTACAGCTGGCGGGGGCGCGAAATTTTTTGACCAGGCTCCTCAATCATTTCTTTCCACTGACTAATCCAGCCGACCGTGCGGGCAATCGCAAAAATCACCGTAAACATGCTGGTGGGGATGCCCATTGCCCGCAGGATAATGCCTGAGTAAAAATCGACATTGGGGTACAGCTTGCGTTCGATGAAATACTCATCCTCCAACGCAATCCGTTCCAGCTCCATCGCCATTTCCAACAGCGGTTCATTTTTGATGCCCAGCTCATCCAGCACTTCGTGACAGCTGCGGCGCATCACGGTGGCGCGCGGGTCATAGTTTTTGTAAACGCGGTGGCCAAAACCCATCAGCTTAACGCCGGCGTTTTTGTCCTTCACCATCTTAATAAATTCGGGAATGTTGTTTTTGTGGCCGATTTCTTTCAGCATCAAAATCACCGCCTCATTGGCGCCGCCATGGGCAGGCCCCCAGAGTGAGGCAATCCCCGCCGCAATACAGGCAAAGGGGTTGGCGCCCGACGATCCCGCCATCCGTACGGTAGAGGTTGAGGCATTTTGCTCATGATCCGCATGCAGGATCAAAATGCGATCCATCGCCTTGGCCAACACGGGGTTAATTTTGTATTTTTCGGCTGGCACCGAAAACATCATGTTCAGAAAATTGCTGGAATAGCTTAGGTCATTGCGGGGGTAAACGAATGGCTGACCCACCGAATATTTATAGGCCATCGCCGCCAGGGTTGGCATTTTGGCGATTAAACGGTGGCTGGCAATCTCCCGCTGTTGGGGGTCATGAATATCCAGGCTGTCGTGGTAAAACGATGACAGCGCGCCAACTGCGCCGCACAGCACCGCCATCGGGTGTGAATCGCGACGAAACCCTCTAAAAAACTCATGCACCTGCTCATGCAACATGGTGTGATAGGTGATATTTCTTTCAAAAGTTTGTTTTTCGGATGCTTTGGGCAATTCACCATGCAGCAGCAGATAGGCAACTTCCAGAAAATCGCTTTTTTCGGCCAGCTCATCAATCGGATAGCCGCGGTGCAGCAGAATCCCCTGATCCCCATCAATAAAGGTGATTTTGGAATCACAGCTGGCGGTCGACATAAAGGCGGGGTCATAGGTGAAATAGCCGGAATCGGTGTACAATTTGCGGATATCAATCACCTTTGGCCCCAGGGTGCCATCAATCAGGGGCAGTTCAAAACGTATGCCGGTCAAATTGTCAATCAGCGTAGCGGTTTTGCGCACATCACTAAGGCTGTGTTCGTTAAGCTTTGGGGTGGGGGCGTCAGGGGTAGAGGACTTGGTCATCGCGTAATTCCTTTGAAAAGTGGCGAGAAGGCCGCCTAAGACATACAACATCGAATCATGCTGCTATGCAATATGTTTACCTTAGGGTGTCAGTCTTAATAGGCTGTTAAAATGGTGGGCTGCCTGCATGCATCTGTCTGCAAAATCATCATTTTAATGATTTCTCTGGCGATTTGTTGCCGAAACACCGTATTTTTGCCAGGATAATTTTTATGTCTGCATCCCCACACCACCATCATGATCACCACCACCATCACCATCATGTTGGCGGGGCGCAGGACAGTTTTGCCCAGGCGTTATACTGGGGTATTGGCCTGAATCTGTTGTTTGTGGTGGTTGAGGTGGCAAGCGGCCTGTGGGTCAATTCGGTCGCGCTGTTGGCCGATGCGGGGCACAATTTTGGCGATGTGTTGGGGCTGGCCTTAGCCTGGCTGGCTGCCAAATTGGCCAGCAGGAAGCCAACCGTGCGTTTCACCTATGGGTTGCGCCGCACCAGCATTCTGGCCGCCCTGGGCAACGGCATGCTGATTATGCTGGCGATGCTGGCGATTGTGGTTGAGGCGGTTGATCGCCTGTTTCATCCCAAAATGGTGGTGGGGGAGGTGGTGATGATCGTGGCGGCCGTCGGCGTGGTCATCAACGGCCTGACCGCCTGGCGGCTGCATCGCGAAAATCAGCATGATTTGAACGTGCATGGGGCGTTTTTGCACATGCTGACCGATATGTTGGTGTCGGTTGGGGTGGTGGTGGCGGGCGCCTTATCCTGGCTGACGGGGTGGTGGTGGGTCGATCCCGTGGCCAGCCTGTTGATTGCCGCCCTGATTGCGGTTGGCACCGTGCGCCTGCTGCGGGAGGCAACCACCCTGATTCTGGATGGTGTGCCGTCTGGCGTGCCGCTGGCGGAGGTGGAGGCTTTATTGGCCAATCAACCAGGGGTCAGCGCGGTGCATGATTTGCATATTTGGGCGTTAAGCACCAACGATCACGCCCTGACGGGGCATTTGATCATGCCCGATGGCCACCCCGGCGATGCGTTTTTGCAGCAGGTGCAGCACGCGTTGCAGGAACAGTTTGGTATTCGCCATTGCACCCTGCAAGTCGAACAAAGCAGTTGCACCATTGGCTGTCATTAAGATCCGTAGCGCAGGAAGCCGCTACTACGCTGCTCTACACAGTCGCTACGCAGCCCTTAGGCGCTCCAACACCCGTTGCAGACCGAGGGCGGCGCAGGTTTCGCCCACCGCGGGCGATTGCAATCGACCTGTCAGCGCGGCACGCAGCGGCATCGCCACCTCAGGCATTTTTTTGCCCAGATCATTGGCCAGTTCCTTAACCGTCGATTCAAAATCGGCCGCAGCGGTTGGTTGCCGCTGATCAAAACGATTGGCCAGCGCGCTAAGCACCCCCGCGCTGTTGGCCTCAGCCAATTTGGCCGCCGCCGCCTCATCCGGGGTTGGCCTGTGGGGGTTTAGCAGAAAATCGCTGCCCTCCGTCAGCTCAACCAGGGTTTGCGCCCGTTGCAGCAGGGCGGGCAGCAAGGCCTGCACCCGCGCCAAATCATTGGGCAGCAGGGGTTGGCCGAACCGTTCCTGCTTCCATTCTGCCAAAAACGGCTGCAACGCCTGCATCAATTCATCGGGCGACAGCTGTTTCATATAGTGGCTGTTCAGGTGCAGCAATTTGTCGAGATCATAGCGGGCGGGCGCCTTGCCAACGCCGCTAAGGTCGAACCATTCGATGGCCTGGGCATCGCTGATAATCTCATCATCGCCATGCCCCCACCCAAGCCGCAGCAGATAGTTGCGCATCGCCACCGGCAAAATGCCCATGGCGCGATAGGCATCCAACCCCATCGCCCCATGCCGTTTCGACAGTTTTTGGCCGTCATTGCCGTGAATCAGGGGGATATGGCCAAATTCGGGTATCGGCCAGCCCATCGCCTGATACAGCTGGACTTGGCGAAAGCTGTTGGTCAGGTGGTCGGCGCCGCGAATCACATGGGTAATGTTCATATCGTGATCGTCTACCACCACCGACAGCATATAGGTGGGGGTGCCGTCACTGCGCAACAAAACCATGTCGTCCAGCTGGCTGTTCTCCACCTCAATCCGCCCCTGAATCAGGTCGTTGACCACCGTGCTGCCCGTTTGTGGCGCCCGAAGCCGTATTGCGGGCGGCCGATCCGGAATGGGGGTATGGGGGGCGGCATCGCGCCAACGGCCGTCGTAGCGGGGGGATAGACCCGACGCCATCGCGCTTGCCCGCATCTCCTCCAACTCCTCAGGGCTGGCGTAGCATCGATAGGCCTTACCCGCGTCCAACAGCTGCCGCACCACCGCGGCGTGGCGCGCCTGGTTACGGCTTTGATAGACCACATCGCCATCCCATGCCAGTCCCAGCCAGCGCATGCCATCCAAAATCGCCTGGGTTGCCTCAGGCGTCGAACGCTCTCTATCAGTATCCTCAACCCGCAGCAGGAATTGGCCGCCCATATGCTTGCTGAACAGATAGCAAAACAGAGCGGTGCGCGCGCCCCCCAAATGCAACATGCCAGTGGGGGATGGGGCAAAACGGGTGATAACAGTCATGGCAAATCGGCTAATAGGAATAAAGGGGATTAACAAGGGTAAGTCTTAAGGATAGCAGTTTAACAACGGCGGTAAACAAAAAGCATGGGGGTGGGGGCTTAGGATGTTGCCGACTGTATGGGCAATCGCATGGCAAAGGGGCGAATCAAATCCTCCATCGTATCCGCCTGGCGGCGAAACATCGCGTTGCCATGCAGCAGGGGCAGGGCGCCCGCGGGCACAACCTCCATAAAGCCAAAACGCCGCAGCATGGCATCCGATTCACTGGAATAGCCTGAGGTAAAGACTTCGGCGGGAAAGCGAACGGGGTTTGTGTCGCGCCAAAGCTCTATCGCGGCGGCCAACAGCCAGGGCAAAGGGCTGCTTTTCGGTAGGGCGCGATATTCAGGATCCAACAGCAGATTGCCGATGTACCAATGGCTCCATCCGCCGGCCTCAACGGTTTGTTGATAGGGAATAGGGATCACTTTTGTATAGCTTAATTGACCAGCTTGGTAATGAATCGCATCCAACGGTGGTACTGGCCAAATTCGGGTTTCGCCAATTAAACGGTCGCCAAGCCACAGGGTAATGATACCAAAGGGGTGGCGATTCCACAGCATCTGTTCATGTTCTAGGGGAAAATTGATCTCGCCATAAAAAGGGGCGTTGAGATCAACCACCGCCTGTAAATCAGCCGTAGTTTCAGCAAAACGAATGATAACATCATTCCATTGGCTAAAGGGGTTGCGATATTTCGACATTGGGAAAAGCTAACACAATGCCCTAAGCCAGTTCAACCCAGACTGGCGCGTGATCGGACGGTTGCTCCAAGGCGCGCTGGTCACTATCCACCCCCGCGGCGCACAGCAGGTTGGCGGCGGCGGGACTGAGCAGCAGATGGTCGATGCGGCACCCATGACCCGCTGGCCAGGCATTGCCGCGATAGTCCCACCAGCTGAACAGCTGTTGATGCGGGTGTTGCAGGCGCAGGCCATCAATCCATCCCTGGTTAATCATGCGCCGCCAGGCTTGACGCACGGGCAGGGCGTACAGCACATCCCCATCAAAACGGCGGGGGTCATAGACATCATTGGCGGCGGGGGCAATGTTAAAGTCGCCGCCCACCACCACGGGCAATTCGCTGGCCAACAGCGCGCTTAGCCGTTGCTCCAGGGCGGTTAGAAAGCTTAATTTGTAAGAAAATTTTTCGGAATCCAGGCTTTGGCCATTGGGTACATAGACGGAGGCCAAGCGAAACTGACCAACCTGTACTTCCAGATAGCGGGCGGCGGTGTCATCGGGCAGATTCAGGCTGTTTAGGGTAATTTCAGGCTTGTGGGGATTACTCTGACGGATTAGCACCGCAACCCCGTTCCAGGTTTTTTGCCCCAGCACGGTTGCGTCATAACCCGCACCCTGCACCGCCAACATCGGAAATTCCTCAGCCGTGCATTTCAATTCCTGCAACAACACCACATCGGGTTGGGTCGCCGCCAGCCAGTCTTGCAAATGGGTGATACGACTGCGGACGGAATTAACATTCCAGGTGGCGATTTTCATGGATTAGACGGACGTCACTTTGGATTGCATTATATCGCCAGCCCTATTTGGATGGGGTAGGGGCGATTGGATTGCTGGGCGCTGGTTTTGTGGGCGCATTAGTCGTCGTGGGCGGAAGAACAGCGGGGTTAACAGCAGGCAACCATTCTTGGGCGGCTTTTTGCCCCTCAAAAACTTCATCATTAGTCATGGCGGCCATCAATTGCTGTTTAAGCCGTTTTGCCTCCTCAGAAAACAGGCTGTAACCCTTTGATTCAGCCAAAGTCAGCCATTTATAGGCCAATATACGGTCGGCTGGTGTGTTGGTGCCATCATTGTATAGCAATTTGCCCAGCTCAACCATTGCAACACCAAAATTGCGTTCGGCGGCTTTACCCAACCACTCACGCGCCAATTCCCTGTTTTTGGCAATTCCATTGCCTGAAGCATAGCGCCTTCCCAAGGCGATTTGCGCCATTGGATCGCCTGATTCAGCTGCCTTTATCAAATCGGCAACTGGCATGGTGTCAGGCACAGCAGATGCGGTTGTAGCAGATTGTGCCCAGCTTTTTAGGGGGTAGATTGCAGAAATAGCAATAATGATTATAGGAAATAAAAAAGCCGAAGATGGCTTTTTGTCTATTTTGGCATGCAAAGAACAAAACATAGGAGGCCTTCCTGCAAAAAAGAAAAAACAAAAAAACTTAGATAACGCTACAATAAACGGCTGTATTCGTCCAGGGCATAACGGTCGGTCATGCCCGCGATGTAGTCGCTAATTTGGCGGGCGCGGCCAGCCTCGTCAAGGCCTCTTAATTTTTCACGCCACCGATCGGGCAGTCGCTGCTCATCGGCCATGAAGCCATCAAACAGCTTGGCAACCACCTGTTTGGCGCGATCCGTCATGGTGTTGACCTGCTGGTGGCGGTACATATGCTGCAT
>VEQJ01000048.1 GCA_018883285.1 Alphaproteobacteria bacterium | reverse complement strand
CTTGCCAGGCAATGCGTCTTTGATCGCATTCCATTGATCTTCAAATAAAAATTTTGTGTATGACATAGCATCACCCTCCGTTGAGCGATTCTATCATAACTCCCTATGAATGTCGACAGTTCCTATTATTTGCTGTAAAAATCTTTTTTTAATAAGGAAAAAATCATGACAACTGAAGCAGGTTTACAGGATCAAGCCTCTGACATTCATCCAAAACTCGTGCATTTTACAGCTTTAATGTTGTTTTTCAAGTTACCAACAACCCATGGATCCCCACAGATACAAGCACTGAAAGCGAAAAGCTTCTACTTGCCGTTTAAATTGCAAACAGTTTAAACGAAAAAAGTCTTAGTATTTAATAGATCGTCAATCAAAAAAACCCCAAAAAAAAGAACGGTTCATGGAAAAAGTTAGCTTTTTGTTTGTAGATGATTCTTATGAAGTCGCACAAATTTTGGACAACAAAAATATAATCGTTTTTGCAAACAGAATTGATATTAATAGCGGCGATGGCAGCATTTTTTTGATGTCTCTTAACGTCAAAGATAGTGATGACGACGTTATTCGGGGTCACCTAAGTCCCCTTACAACAACTTTAGAAATTGCCCAAGGTTTATCGTCAAACCTAAATGATTTTTTGAATGAAAACGAAAACAAACAATTATGGCTGCCTAGCAACCTTGTTTCACCTGATTTTTCGGCACGATTTCAAGCAAAAGCCATAAAACAAGCCAACGGCAAAGCTAGTTATGGAATTGTTTGGCAAGGCATATCCACACCAGGCTGGAGCACAGATAATATTTGGGATGGCACACCTAAATTACCCACTTCTATCACAATAAATTTAAACAATGCATTTGACTTTTGGCATGAAAAACCAGGAAAATTTGAAATAAATGACGATATTATATATCCAGCATGCCAAATTCTTCAATTTATAAGACGATGACTTTTGCTGATTTTGCAAGAAAATCAGGCGCGCAAAAATTCAAACAACTGTAAACTCAGCCTTGGCCGAATCCAGCCATCCCCCCCCCCTAAATCGCTGCCTGGATTTTTTCGACAATGGCGGTGGGGGTTAGGCCGAAATGCTTAAACAGATCCTCCGCCTTACCGCTGGCACCAAAGCTGTTCATGCCGACAAACAGGTCGCCTGAACGCAGATAGCGATCCCACCCCTGCTGCACCGCCGCCTCCACCGCGACGCGCAGCACGCCTTCGCCGCCCAACAATTCCTGGCGATAGGATTCGGTCTGTTCGGCCAGCAGTTCCAAACTGGGGCAGGATACCACCCGCGCCCCAATCCCCGCGGCGGCCAGTTGCAGGCTGACCTGTTGCGCCAAACCCACCTCTGACCCCGTGGCCATCATCACGACACGGGTAGGCAGGCCGTTATCGGCAATGACATAACCACCCTTGGCGCAGCGATTGTCGGCGGTGGCCTCATGGCGCAGGGGTGCCAGATTTTGCCGTGACAGCGCCAGCACGCTGGGGCGATTGGCTTGCTCCAGCGCGATTTCCCAACATTCGGCCGTTTCCACCGCGTCGGCGGGGCGCAACACCAACAGGTTAGGAATAGCGCGCAGGCTGGCCAAATGTTCGACCGGCTGATGGGTCGGCCCATCCTCCCCCAACCCTATCGAATCATGGGTCATCACATAAATCACCCGCTGCTCCATCAGGGCGGACAGGCGAATCGATGGGCGGGAATAATCGGCAAAGACCAAAAAGGTGCCGCCATAGGGAATCACCCCGCCGTGCAGCGCCATGCCGTTCATCGTCGCCGCCATGCCATGCTCCCGCACGCCATAGTGCAGATAGCGGCCGCCATAATTATCCTTAGTCAGCGCGGTGACGGTTTTGGTTTTTGTGTTGTTGGATGGGGTCAAATCGGCTGAACCGCCCAACAATTCAGGAATTGCCTCAACCAATTGCCCCAAAGTTTCGCCAGAGGCTGCGCGGCTGGCAATCGCCTTGCCACTGTCCACAAAGGCTTGTTTGCTTTTCAGGATTGCCGACCGCCACCCCTGCGGCAATTCACGCGCCAACAGCCGCTTAAATTCTTGTTGCAACGGCGCATCACTGCTGCTCAACCGCTGTTGCCAGGCTTGATAGGCACCCGCACCGCGTTGGCCAGCATCCCGCCATTGCGACAAAATATCCTGCGGAATCTCAAAGGCGGGGTACGGCCAGCTGAGATTTTTGCGCGCCTGGGCAATCGCCTCAGCCCCCAGCGGGCTGCCGTGCATGCTTGAGGTGCCCGCCTTTTCCGCGCCAAAGCCAATGCTGGTACGGCAGGCAATCATGGTCGGCTTATCCGTGGTGACGGCCTCAGCCAGGGCTTGGCGAACCGCCGCCATGTCGTGGCCATCCACCGCCAGGGTTTGCCAGCCGCAGGCTTGGAATCGGCGATGCTGATCATCGCTGACCGACAGGCTGGTGGCGCCATCAATCGAAATTTGGTTGTCGTCAAACAGCACGGTCAGCTTGTGCAGCCCCAAATGACCCGCCATCGAAATCGCCTCATGGCTAATCCCCTCCATCAAACAGCCGTCGCCCGCGATGACAAAGGTGCGGTGGTCAACCAGGCTATCGCCAAATTGGGCGTTCAAATGCCGCTCCGCCAACGCCATACCGACGGCATTGGCCAATCCCTGCCCCAGGGGGCCCGTGGTGGTTTCGATGCCGGGCATCACCTCTGGGTGGCCATGGGTATGGCTGCCCAACTGACGGAATTTTTTCAGAGAATCGATGGTAAAATCTTGATAGCCGGTAAGGTGCAGCAGGGCGTAGAGCAGCATCGAACCATGCCCCGCCGACAACACAAAGCGATCCCGATCCGCCCACATCGGATCTTGCGGGTAATGCTTCAGCACCTCCGCCCACAGCACGCTGGCAACATCGGCCATCCCCATCGGCATGCCGGGGTGCCCCGAATTGGCCTGCTCCACCGCATCCATCGCCAGGGCGCGAATCGCATTGGCCATCGCAAAGCTGGCCTGTTGCGAACTTTGGGCGGCGTGGCCGTGGTTAGAGTGAATGGCTGAGGCGGCGGATTGCGTGGGTGACATAATGGCGATTAACTCTTCTCAAGCTTGGGTGGACTAAGGTATAAGGATCTATGCAAACCATTTCAGAAAGCGATTGATGGCCATTGATAGCGTGCCAACCTTTCGTACACAAGACCTTGCCCTGAAAGCATTATGGCAGGCGGTGGATCGTTTGGATCATCTGATGCAGCGTTTGGATGAGGTGGAAACATTTGAAAAACAGGCTGCAAGCCCTGACCCTTCACCTGTTGCATCAACAAATTCTACCGCTTCTGCCGCCAGCACGCCTGCGCCAAGCCATCTTGAACCTGTCCCTGCTGACCCAAAAGTGGTGCAGCTGGTTTCCGATCGCTTAGACAGCATGATTGATCAGCTGGAAGCCCTGTTGCGGCAGGTTGATGGCGGGGGCGCCGCATGAGCAGCAGCGTTTTCGTAAAGCTGCGGCACAATTTGCAATTGGGCTGCCCAGAGGCGGATGTGCCGAAGACGCAGGCCTTGGCTGGCCGCCTTAGCCAGCGGTTTCATGAGGTCGATTATCATTTGGCGGGCGCGCAAGAGCTGGATGTGTTGGCCATCACCGCCCTAAACCTGCTGAATGAGCTTGAGGAGGGGCAGGATTTTCAATGGATTGCCCCCCTGATTGATCGGTTAAATCAAATGGCGGATCGCTTGGAAAGCCGCCTGGAGAGCCGTTTACAATCCCTGGTCGCCCCGACGGATGGGGAAATGCCATGAGTAAGCCCGCCACCGACCAGCTATCTGGCACCACAAGCCCCGCACAGGAACAGCAGATTTTAATCGCTGGCGCGGGGTTGGTTGGCCTGACCGCGGCTATCGCCCTGGCGCGAGCGGGCTTTGCCGTCACCCTGTTGGATCGTGGTGAGGTGGAACGGGTGAGTGATGGGCTGCTGACAACAGCCTTGGCGGCGGGCACCAAGCGGCTGTTTGATCAATTGCAAGTTTGGGATGCGGGGGCGCTGAACCCCTCCCCCATCATGCAAATTCAGGTGGCGCAGGGGGCGGCGGGCGGCCAACGGCACCTGGGATTGATTGACTGGTCGGTGCGGGATAGTGCCAACGGTCAGGCTACCATACTGGACAACCCCCTGGACAATCCCCATGCCACCCCCCATGCCATGGGCTATATCGTTGAAAATCATTTGTTGCGCCGACACCTGCTGAATCACCTGCAACAGCTGGGGGTGCAGATGGTGGGCGGCTTTACGGTAACGGCGGTGGCGGCGGACGATTTTGGGATTAGCCTGCAGGCCAGTGATGGTCGGCAACTGCGCGGAGCCCTGCTGCTGGCCGCCGATGGCCGCAACTCCACCCTGCGTGACCTGCTGAAGATTGGGTGCCGCCACCATGACTACCACCAAACCGCTCTGGTCGCGGTGATGGCGCATAGCCAACCCCATGACCAGGTCGCCTATGAGTATTTCATGGCGGGTGGGCCGCTGGCGCTGCTGCCCATGCACAACAACCATAGCCAGCTGGTGTGGAACCTGCCCACCGCTAAGGCCGAAGCCTTTAAGGCACTCTCCACAGAGTCGGCGGACGCCTTTGCATCCTTGCTGCAACACCATTTTCCCTGGCTGGGACAGCTTAGCTTGGTCAGCGCGGTGCAGGCCTATCCCCTGAATCTGGTGCGCGCCGACCGCCTGCACGCCCCCCGCGCTTTTTTGTTGGGCGATGCCGCCCACGGCATTCACCCCATTGCTGGACAGGGCTTTAACTTGGCGGTGCGCGGTCTGAACATTCTTCGGCGGGAATTGGTGGCGGCGCGGCAACTGGGCAT
Organism: Alphaproteobacteria bacterium; assembly: GCA_018883285.1. Lineage (GTDB taxonomy): Bacteria > Pseudomonadota > Alphaproteobacteria > CAISOG01 > CAISOG01 > CAISOG01. Next base: position 2,935 of record VEQJ01000048.1, on the reverse strand, counting down.
GGCCTGGTGGGATCAGCCAAGCTTGATGGCCGCTGATAAACAACAAAGCCGACAGGCTGCTCGCATGATTATGGCCACCCACCAGTTAAACGCGCTGTTTGAAACCAACCTGTTGCCGATAAGGCTGGGGCGCGGGTTAGGGCTGAATCTGGTGAACCATCTGCCGCCGCTAAAGCAGTTTTTCATGAACCAGGCGATGGGACTTTAGCCAGCGCAACAGCTCACCCAACAAGTTATCGCACCCCTGCCCCGTAAGGGCGGACAACAGCATCGGGTGTTGACCTGGCGGGGCAAACAGCTCTGCCCCTGGTTCCACCCGATCCAATTTGTTGGCAATCATCCACACGGGCGGCATCGGCAAATCACGCTGCGCAAACAAATTGGCCAGGGTTTGATTGACCGTTTCCACCCGGCGGGGTGCCTCAGCGCTGCTAACATCATAGACATGCAGCAACAGATCGGCGCGCACCACCTCCTCCAACGTGGCCTGAAAGGCGGCGATTAGCTGGGTTGGGATATCGCGGATAAAGCCGACGGTATCGCTAAGCAGGATGGTTGCGCCCGCGGTCTTGCTGGTATCTGCCAACGCCCTATCGGCAGCATCCGCATGCCCGTCATACTCCCCTGCCCCAGGCATCCCGTGATCACCAACCTTAGCCGCGGGCAGATGGACGCGACGGATGGTGGGATCCAGGGTGGCAAACACCATATCATGGGCAAAGGCCTGCGCCTTGGTCAGGCGGTTAAACAGCGTCGATTTACCACTGTTGGTATAGCCGACCAGCGCGACCAGGGGCATCGAACTTTGCTGGCGACCGCGCCGTTGTTGGGTGCGCCCCGCCACCACCTTAGCCAGATCCGCCTTAATTTTGCGGATACGGTTGGCAATCAGGCGGCGGTCAATCTCCAACTGCGACTCCCCCGGCCCCGCCAAAAAGCCTACCCCACCGCGTTGCCGCTCCAGGTGCGTCCAGCTGCGTACCAAGCGGCTGCGTAGATAGGTTTGTTGCGCCAACTCCACCTGCAACCGCCCCTCATGGGTGGCGGCGCGATCGGCAAAAATCTCAAGGATTAGGCCATGACGGTCAATAACCTTAGCATCCAAGGCCTTTTCCAGATTGCGTTGCTGAATCGGGGTCAGGGGGTGATCGACATACAACAGCGGCGCCCCATGCTGATGCAACATCTCCTTAAGCTGCTCAATATGCCCCGTTCCCATCAGGGTGGCTGGCCGTGGCTGACTAAGGTTGATGCGAATCGTAAAGGCGGGGTGAAGCTTTAGGGCAACGGCCAGCGCCTCTGCCTCAGCCAAATCATCCGCAACTTGCTGGTCATCTGGCCAATGCATCCTGTCGCGCTGCCTTTTGATATAAGGCTTAACGATCCCAACTTGTTCTTGATGCCCAGCCGCCAAATTCATTACGCCGATTGTTTAGGCCAAGGCGGCTTCGGTCTCGGACGGTTCCAGCTGTTCATTGCTGGCCTCGGCATTCGGCTCAACCAACTGAATCGGCGCCTCAGGCATCATGGTTGAAATGGCGTGCTTGTAGATCATTTGCAGCTGGCGATCGCGGCGCAACAACACGCAAAAATTATCGAACGACATCACAAAGCCCTGCAGCTTTACGCCATTAACCAAATACACGGTCAAAGGCACCTTTTGCTTGCGCGCGCAGTTTAGAAAATGGTCTTGAACGCCTAAAGTACGATCAGCAGTCACAGCACTTATCCTTAATATGATGGGGGATTAATCTAATGGTTATTTTTGCGGACGATTGCCCTGCCCATTACTCGCTTGCTTCACCCCAGTTTGTCAACTGAATTTGCAATCCTTCTCAAAGCCTAAGCTAGATGTTGTGGTGGAGCCAGGCGGGATCGAACCGCCGACCTCTTGCATGCCATGCAAGCGCTCTCCCAGCTGAGCTATGGCCCCATTATTCACAAAACAACGGCACATGGTGAATACCGTTGCGGTGTTCTGACAAACCCCAGGGCGTTTAGCAAGAGAAAAAAGCAATGCCTAAGCAGCCGCCTTTGCCCCGTTTTCCAAACAGCTTCCCGACAGGGTTGGTGTGGGTGGATTAGTTATCCTCATCCTCATCGATGTTGTCAATAACATCGACCATATCCTCATCATCCTCACCCAATTCTGATGCATCCTCAATACCGACATCCTCACCCTCTTCGTCGGCCACAGCCTCCAGATCGTCTGGATCCAGCTCCTCAAAATCCACCCCCGTATCAGCCAAATGGGCTTTTTTGGCCTTCAGCGCTTCTGCCTCAGCGCTTGCCGCCTTGCTACGACGCCCACGCAACAGCGCTTCGGGATTAAAGGTGGTACCGCATTTGGGGCAAATGATGGGTGTACGCCGCATGTCGTAAAAGCGCGCGGTGCAATTTTGACAGGTACGCTTGGTGCCCCATTCAGCATTTAGCATTGTTTGTTCCTTTGCATTATCATGCGTAACCGCAACAGGTGACGATCAATTCTGGATCCCATGCCCCGTCCATAATTGGATGACGGTGGGCTTTGGCGATTACAGGTTATCCATCACCTATTCATTGGTGTTATAGATTAAAATCCTCTTAAATGCTGTTTCGCCGATAGATGCAAGGGGGAAAACGCAAGTTTCCATCAAAAAATCTTGCAAGCAGGGCTATCGCTGCCAATGGCTATAGAGCTTGTCGGCTTTTTCTGCATAATTTTGTTCAGGAGGTTGTATAGGATGAAAAAAGCTATTTGGCTGCTCCAGCTGCTGTTGGGCATCCTGGCCGTGCCAGCGCCGCTGTTGGCCATGACAGACGACTTGCCAGGCGCGCAAGCCACAACCACCCAAGCCCTATCCCTATCCCCCCCCCACGCCGCCAATCAAGGCCAGGCTCAGGGGCAGGCATCGCCCAGTGACCTGGATCAACACACCTATCGGCTGGCGAC
>VEQJ01000047.1 GCA_018883285.1 Alphaproteobacteria bacterium | reverse complement strand
CGGTTATAGCAACCTGGTTGCCCCGACCAAAAGCGCCAAATCCATCCTTAACGAACGCCCCATTACTTTGACCATTAACGGTGAATTTTAAGCGATGTCCGTCATTTCCTCAAGCAACCTAACCTCGGCGATTTACTCCGCCCTTAGCGGGGTGAATGCTGCCCAACAAGAAATGAGCGTCAAAAGCGATAACATCAGCAACACAAAAACCGTTGGCTACACCAAAAAAACCGCTGAACGCACCAACAATATTTTCGGCGGGGTTAATATCACTAAAATTAGCCGATCCGTTGATAACTTTTTGATTAAGGATATGCGCAACCAAACCGCCGATCTAGGCATGGTAAACGCGCTTAAGGATGTCTATCAAAGGCTACAAAATAACCTGGGCAAGCCAGGGGGCAGCGGCGATTTGTCGGTTCAGGTCAACAATCTGGCCGCTAGCATGGAAAGTTTTGCCGCATCCCCCGAAAATGGGATGCTAAAAAATCAGGTTATCAATGACGCCGTTATTTTGTCTAATCGGGTTAACGACCTTGCCGGCACCATCCAAAACCTACGCGCCTATGCCGATAGCAAAATTGATGAAACCGTCAAAAGCATTAACACCCTGACCACCCAAATTGATTCGCTGAACAACAAAATTGTGGTAGCAGAAGCCAATGGCCAGGATATTACCAGGCTTGAGGATCAGCGGGATCAGGCGGTTACGGAACTGTCAACGAAGATTGGCATTAATGTTCACCTGCGTGCCAACAACACCCTGCTGGTACAAACCAAGGCCAGTCAGACATTGGTGGATGGTGGGGTCAACCTAATTACCTATACCCCGCAGAATGTGGTGGGGGCAGCCACCGTTTATCCCGCGGGCTTTAACCCTATCCTGCTTAATGGCCTAAGCGACCTAACCACCACGGTTCAAGATGGTGCGCTAAAAGGATGGATTGATGCACGGGATTCTGATATGCCCGCCGTCGCCGCCGAGATTGAAAACTTTGCTACATCTTTGCGGGATGCGGTTAACAAAATCCACAACCAGGGAACCGCCTTCCCGCCACAAAATACTTTGACGGGCACCACGCTATTGCCATCTGGCGGTGCCACCACCCTTAGCATGACAGGATCGGTGCGTATCGCCACCGTGGATGCAGCGGGAAAATTTGTTACCAGCACCGATATTAACTTGGCGGGCGTTGTACCCGCCACCGTCTCTGGCCTAATCACGGCTATCAACACCAACCCTGCCTTAGCGGGTAGTGTGACCGCCAGCCTGATTGGCACAGCACCCAACCAAACCCTGCAGCTGGTTTCCAACACCGCTGGCAACGGCATTGCCGTTAACAGCTATGACAGCGTACCAGCCAGCACCAGTCAGGTGCAAATTGGCGGTGCGGGACCAAGTCGGAGCTTTTCCTTCGCCTTTGGTCTCAACGATTTTTTCACAGGCACGGATACAGCCGCCGTCGTCGGCGATTTTTCCGCCAGCATGCAAGTCCGCAGCGACCTGGCCGCCAACCCCAATCGCCTATCGCATGGCAGCCTATCGCTGAACACCCCCTTTGGCCCCCTACCCTTACCCACCACCCCCAATACCGCGGTCACCAGTGGCGATCGTGCGATTGCGCAATCCCTGGCCAATGTGTTTGGCCAACCAACCAGTTTTGGCGGTGCGGGCAACCTGCCCAACGTTATTCAGACCTTTAGCGGCTATGCTGGCACGATTTTTGCAAATCAAGGTTATCGGGCAAATTTGCTTAACGACCAATCTGAACAAAAGAGTGATGTGTTGACCAATCTGAATACCCAAATCGGTAGCGTCAGTGGCGTAAATCTGGATGAAGAGATGGCGCAGCTTACAATTGTACAAAATGCCTACAACGCCGCCGCGCAGGCCTTAAAAACCAGCGATCAGATGTTCGATCAATTGCTTAGCATTATGGGATAACTTAGATGGTAACGCGAGTCAGCAGTCAAAGTCTTTTCGATAGGTTGCAATATGATGTGCAACGCACGCAGGAGCGTTCGGTTGATCTGCAAACCCAAATTTCCAGCGGCAAAAAATCCCCCAACTATGCTGGGCTTGGGATCAAAGGCACAGACCTGGCCGCCTTTCGTGCTACCCAAAACCGCCTAACCCAATTTAAAAACAATATTGATGCCGCCGATCGGCAAATCACCACTACCGAAAAAACAGTTGGGCAGATTCTTACCGCGATTGGAAATTTTCGTGCCAATCTTGTCACAGCGGTCAGCGCCAATAACTACGCACAATACCCCTATGCGACCGAAGCCCAACAGGTTTTGGAGCAGATCAGCGGCTTTCTGAATATTCGTGACAGCGATGGGCGCTATCTAATGGCGGGCAGCATGACCAACACCGCCCCCGTCACCCTGACCACCCCTGTACCCGCCACCGACCCAACAATCCCGCTAACCACCGCGCCCAGCACCCCCTATTACAGCGGTGATACAGTCGATGCCTTTACCGTGCGCGCCGATGACAACCAGGTGTTGAACTACAGCGTGCGGGCGGATAACCCCGCCTTTGAAAAGGCGATACGCGCCCTGCAAAGCGTCATTAACCCTGTGCTGGGGCCAACCGTAACCAACACCTTAGACGTGTTGAACTCTGCGATTGAACTGTTGAAATCCGCTGGCGATGACATGAACACCGTTGTTGGCAATCTGGGCAACACGGGCAAGACCCTGGACAATTTTAAGGCCAAGCACACCGACATGTTGGAAATTCTAAGGGGCAGTATCAGCAATATCGAAGACGCTGACGTGCTTAAAGCGACCAGTGAATTAAGCAATTTGGATACGTCCCTGCAAGCATCCTATTACCTGATTGCACAGATCAGGAATAACTCCCTCGTGAACCGTTTGAACTAGGAGATAAAAAATGTTAAACCAATCTATCTTGTATCACCACCCCTCTGATCCGCCCCCGACGTTACCCCTGATGAACGAACCGCCCGTCATGACGCCCCCCCAATCTGTGCAGCCCGCCGCCACTGTTGAGGTGCAAAACAACCTTGGCCGCTTTACCTTTAAGCGCAAGGCGGCCATCACCTTTCCCCATGGTGTGGTCGGGTTCGCTAACGCACGGGAATTTGGCTTAGCCAGTTTGGCGGATATTGCTCCAGGTTCCAACCTTCAACTGTTGCAATGTTTGAATGAGCCGAAACTGTCCTTTATCGTTTTGCCCCGCGGATTAGAGAATGAGCTGATTACCAAATCCGATGCCTTGGATGCTTGTCATCTGCTTGGCTTTGACCCTGATGCCAGCCTGTTCTTTTTTATCATCACCCTGCGCAAAGATCAGGGGGATGCGGATATGCAAATGTCGCTGAACGTGCGGGCGCCTGTGATTGCTGACAGCAATCAGCGGATTGGACGCCAACATGTTCTAAGCAATCCCAACTATCCTGTGCGGATGCCATTGGTTATTGACAGCGGACAGGCGGCCACGGAAACGCCCGCGCCCACCCCCTAGTTTTCTATAGCCAAAGCGTCTGTTCCATAAAACACGGCCTTTCATGAGGTATGATGATGAAGCCTATTTCAACCACCCCCTCATTGGCCGATATTCCTGTGATTATCCTGTGCGGCGGGCAGGGAACCCGCCTGCGTGAAGAAACCGAATTTATTCCCAAGCCAATGGTGGACATTGGTGGCCGCCCCATCCTGTGGCACATTATGAAACATTACTATCAGGCGGGCGTGCGCAATTTCTATTTATGCCTGGGCTATAAGGGCGGCATTATCAAAAATTATTTCCTGGACTATCGCTATCGCGACATCAACTTTTCGATTGATTTCAGCCACCATGGACCCATTCGCGGTAGCGGGGTAGAGTTTTTGGATGAACGGAAGATTGAAGATTGGCGGGTCAATTTAATCGAAACCGGTGCCGAAAGCCAAACCGCCAGCCGTATTAGCCGCGTTTTGCCCTATCTGAAAAATCAAACCTTTTTTGTAACCTATGGCGATGGGCTGTCGAATGTCGATTTACACGCCCTGCTGCAATGCCATCAAAGCGGCGGGCGTCTGGCTACCTTGACGGCGGTTCGCCCCTCATCCCGCTTTGGCGAGCTGAAGTTGGAGGATGGCAAGGTAACCAATTTTCAGGAAAAACCGCAGATTAGTGCCGGTTGGATTAATGGCGGCTTTCAGGTTTTTGAGCGCGCCGCCTTTGATCAGGTTGATCCCAGCCGCGACGATGTGGTGCTGGAAACCGACGTGCTGCAACAACTGGCTGAAGATCATCAGCTGTCGGTTTATCAGCATGATGGTTTTTGGCAGGCGATGGATACCTACCGCGAAACGCAAATGTTGCGGGATATGTGGGCTAAGGGGCATTCGCCATGGAAAACTTGGTAGCGCGCGATGCGGTCATGAGCTTTTGGCAAAACCGTCACGTTCTGGTCACGGGTCATACCGGCTTTATCGGCGGCTGGCTTAGCTGGCAACTGATACGGCTTGGCGCACGGGTCAGCGGTATCAGCCTGCCCCCGCCCAACAATTCCCCCAGCCTGTTTGCCCTTACCGATCTGGCCGACCACATGGCTGGCCATCATCTAACCGATTTACGCAATGCCACGGCGACAGAACAGGCGGTGGCAGACATTTGTGCAGCGCATGGCGAACCCTCTATCGTGCTGCATCTGGCGGCGCAACCCCTGGTACGGGCGGCCTTTGCCGATCCTGTTGGCAATTTTGCCACCAACGTCATGGGCACAACCCACCTGCTGCAAAGCCTTCGCCCACTATCCACCCTGCAAGCGGTGGTGGTGATGACCACCGACAAAGTCTATCTGAACCGTGAATGGGTGTGGGATTACCGGGAGGATGATGCGTTGGGCGGCTATGAACCCTATGGTTGCAGCAAGGCGGCGCAGGAAATGGTGGCCGCCGCCTATCGTTCCAGCTATTTTCTCAAAGCCCCCTCCCCCATTGGGTTGGCAACCGTGCGGGCGGGCAATGTGATTGGCGGCGGCGATTTTGCCGATGACCGCATCATCCCCGACCTGGTACGCGCGGCCTGTGCGGGACAATCCCTGGCCGTTCGTTGCCCACAGGCGGTACGGCCATGGCAACATGTGATTGCGGTGGTTGACGGCCTGTTGCACCTAGGCAAGGCTTTGGCGGAACGCCCCCTGGAACTCAGTCAGGCTTGGAACTTTGGCCCCCCCGCCGCATCGGTTGTTCCCGTCGCACAATTGGTGGAGCAATCCTGCCAAGCCTGGAACCAGGCGGCCTCTCAATCTGCTGCATCCAAATCCCAAGACAACAAACAGGCGGGCTGGCAGAATATATCCGACCCCAACGCCCCCTATGAGGCCACCCTGCTGGATCTTTCCAGCCGCAAGGCGCACCAAAAGCTGGGCTGGCACCCCCGTTGGGGCTTGGCGGAAACCATCGAACAGACGATTGCCTGGTACCATCATTGGGCTGATGGCGCATCAGCGGCCAACTTGCGGGAACTTTGTCATCAGCAATTGGCACGCTACGCGGATGCCCCACAGACGCCGATTTCCTAACGATTTCTTAACCCTAACGCGCTAAATCGTTAAGAGGTGCTTTTCGCGCTGCCATCCTTTGTTTTTGCCCCACTCCTGCTGTGCGTATAACCAATGGCCTTATCCCCGCAACCGACCGTCGCCCATGATTCCAGCCCTTTGGCGCAGCTGCAGTCGCGCCAGCACATCACCTGCCGCCATTGCAACCACCCCCTGCATCACAGCTTTGCCGACCTGGGGGTTAGTCCGCTGGCCAACAATTATATTGATCCAGAGGATGTTGCGCGGATGCAGCGGTTTTACCCCCTGCACGCCTATGTCTGCGACCAATGCTGGCTGACGCAGCTGCCCGTTCATGTGTCGGCTGAGGATATTTTCAGCGAATACGCCTATTTCTCGTCTTTTTCCAGCAGCTGGCTGCTGCATGTATCCGACTATGCCGACATGATGACCAAGCGGTGGCAACTGGGGTCGGCGCATCGGGTGATCGAGCTGGCCAGCAATGATGGCTATCTGTTGCAGTATTTCCAAAAGCTGGGGTGCCAAGTGCTGGGGATAGAGCCCGCCGCCAATGTCGCCGAAATTGCCATTGCCGATAAGGGGATACCGACCACCGTTGCCTTTTTTGGCGTTGATTTGGCCAAGAAAATGGCCAAGGCAGGTGAGACGGCGGATGTGTTGATTGCCAACAATGTGTTGGCGCATGTGCCCGATATTAACGATTTTGTCGCTGGCATGAAAATTGTGCTGAAGCCCGAAGGCATTATCACGGTTGAGGCGCCGCACCTGTTGCAATTGATGGCGCTAAACCAATTCGACACCATCTATCACGAACATTTTTCCTATCTTGCCCTGTTGTCGGTTGAACGGATTTTTCGCGCCCACGGCCTGCGCATTTTTGATGTAGAGGAGTTGACGACCCATGGCGGCAGCTTGCGCTACTACGGCTGTCACCTTAGCCACAGTCAGCCCGAAAGCCCCGCGGTGGAGGCGATGCGCAAAAAGGAAAAGGCGGCAGGGTTGGATAAGTTGGCCACCTATGCCAGCTTTGGTGAAAAGGTGCGGCAGCTGAAATATGATCTGCTAAGCAACCTGATAACCCTGAAACGTCAGGGTAAGCGGATTGTGGGCTATGGCGCACCCGCTAAGGGCAACACCCTGTTGAACTACTGCGGCATCCGCCGCGACATGTTGGATTACACCGTCGATCGCAATGTTCACAAAAAACAGGGGCGGTTTTTGCCTGGCACCTTGATTCCGATTCTGTCGCCCGATGTGATTGCTGAGGATAAGCCAGACTTTGTGCTGATTCTGCCCTGGAATATCGCGGGAGAAATCATGCAAGAAATGCATCATATTCGAACATGGGGCGGGAAGTTCATTGTCCCCATCCCCCAGTTTCGGATTATTTAGCCTGAGGCTTTTTGGCTATGGAGATTCAGCCGACCGCCATCATGGGCGCCTATATCCTGCACAGCAAAGCGTTCGCCGATACGCGCGGCAGTTTTGACACCCTGTTTGACGCCAGCTTTTTTCGCCAGGCTGGCATGATGGATCAGCCCGCCCTGTGCAGCCTGTCCGACAACATCACGGCGGGCACCCTACGCGGCCTGCATTTCCAACTGGCACCGATGGCTGAGGCAAAGATGGTGCGCTGCCTGCGCGGCGGGGTGTTCGACGTCGGGGTGGATTTGCGCCCCGATTCCCCCAGCTTTCGCCAGACCGTGACGGTGGAACTGACCGCGGATATACCGCAAGCGCTCTATCTGCCCGCGGGCTGTGCCCATGGTTTTCAAAGCCTGCTGCCCAACAGCCAGCTGCTGTACCTTATCTCCGCCCCCTATGAGCCCCAGCTAAGCCGTGGCATCCGCCATGATGACCCTGAGCTGGCCATTCCCTGGCCATTAGCGGTTTCTGTGATTTCGGAGCGCGACCAACAATGGCCAAGCCTGGCCGACCATCTAGCCAGCCATTCACCATCATGATCCAACTTGACCCAACGGCAACAGTTTCCCCCTTGGCGGATTTAGAGGATTCGCAACGCGGAACCCGCCTGGTTATCGGCGCGGGGGTAATCATTGATGCCTTTGTGAAAATTAAGCCGGCTGGCGGTAGTGGTGATGTCATCATTGGCGCGGGCAGCGTGATTAACTCTGGCTGCGTGCTGTACAGCGGCAATGGTATCATTATTGGTCAGCAGGTGGCGATTGCCGCCAACTGTACCCTGGCGCCCGTCAACCATGCCTATCAGGATCGCACCCGCC
>VEQJ01000310.1 GCA_018883285.1 Alphaproteobacteria bacterium | reverse complement strand
GCTTAAGGACGGTTGGGCAGGGGCGGTTAAGGCAGGGGCGACTTGTGGAGGGCTGTTTGCAATCCCTGGTGATGCAGACGTATTCTGTGCGGCAGGGGCTGGCGGGGGGGGTGATGGGCTGGGTTGATAGGCCGCTTGTGGCACAGCACCCGTTAATGCATCGGCGGCAAACGCTGCTGCTGCCGTCCCCGCCAGTCCAGCACCCGTCCCCGTCCCCGCCCTTGATGTTGCCCCAGGTAACGATGGCGATCCATCCCCCCGCGTAACACTGGTTGCAGAAGCACCTGTTACCGCAGGGGATGGCGCTGGTGCTGGTGGCGGTGGCGTTGGTGGAGTGGGTGCTGCCGCTGGTTTTACCTCTGGCGGAGCTGGTGCCGTTGCTACTACTGTGGGTGCTGCCACTGGTGCCGCAGCAGGTGTAGGCGGTGCAGGGGATGGCGCTGGTGCTGGCGGTGTAGGTGCTGCCACTGGTGCTACGGCAAAGGGTACGGACTGCTCTACTGGTGAGGCGGCAGCTGGAGCCTCCGCCTGCGTGTTGGCCTCCTCCGCCACCACTTGCTCTAATAACTCAAATTCCCATGGGTCTTCTACGACAGGTTTCTCTGTTTCAGATAACGTAGTGCCATCAAACTCGAATGTCCAATTGGCAGGGTCAATTTCCTGCTCCCAGTAATCCACGAGGGGATCTTCTACTTTTAGCTCTGCTGACGCAGCTGGTTCTTGCACCTGGTCTGTGGTTGTCTGCTGAAGATCTGCCTCAGGCTTCGTATGAGGGGTTGATGGGGTACTGGTGGTAGATTTTTGCTTCTGCTCGCTCTGTTCCTCTCCATTTGGTGAGTTCGTATGGCCAGAAAACATCTGTTCGAATTGTTCTGCTGGTGTCTTTTGATCTGGCGACGGTTTTGTCGTTTGCTTGCTCTGTTGTGCCGCTTGCTTTTTCCGTTGTGCTGATTGCTCGTTCTGTCGTTTTTGCCTTCGCGCCCTTATAGCAAACTCGTTAAATACAGGTTCAGGATTCGCAACGTCCCATTCAAGTACCTCTTGAACATTCACACTGTTCTCAAGTATACCGTCAACGGTCTTCCCGTTCTGGTCAAATACATCTCCATGGCTTAGACCACTCTGCTCCAACCTCTTAATCAACTTTTCATATAGATGTCGTAAAAGGTCATCGTATAACAGCTCATAGGCTGTGTTGATGTCCTTAAATCGTGTTTCAGCTGTCTTATCGCCTGGATTTAGATCGGGATGGTTTTGACGCGCCAATATGCGGAAGGATTTTTTGATCTCCTCCTTAGTCGCGCCAGGTTTAACCCCCAGGATTTGGTAGTAATTTTTGTTACCTTCGGTCATTGCCAGCAAAAACCTTTTGTCGTTACAGCTTCAGCTTAGCCCGCCGACTGTTACGGGTTGATGAGGATTTTCTTAAAATGCCAGACTTTGCCCAAAAAATCAACCCTAAAGCGTGATGGCCACAAAAGCTTAGCGCATATTCAGCTTAAGGGCGGCGATCAATTTGGGCAGGGGCTGCGTGGGATCCAGGATGGTGACAAAGCGCCCCTGGCGATCCAGCAGATAGAAAAAGGCGGTATGGTCAACCCGCCCCTGTTCATCTTTGGGCAGCTTGGCATCGGCCGGTTGGCGGGCAACATAGGCCTTAAAGGATTTAACCGCCGCCGCCACCTGCCCCTCACTGCCCGTCAGGCCGATCAGGCGGGGATCCAGCGCCCCCAAATAATTGGCCAAATGGGCGGGGGTGTCCGTGGCGGGATCGACGCTGAGAAAAATCGGCGCAATGCTGGCGGCCTGCCCC
>VEQJ01000309.1 GCA_018883285.1 Alphaproteobacteria bacterium | reverse complement strand
GACCTGGACAGAGCTGCCAACCCCTGTGCCCGCCGCGGGCGAAGTGCTGATCCAGGTGGCTGCCGCCGGGGTCAACCAGCCCGACTTGCTGCAACGGCGCGGCCTGTACCCCCCTCCAACAGGGCACAGCCCGATCCTAGGGCTGGAGGTGGCGGGAACCGTTGTGCAACTGGGCGCTGATGTGCGCGATATCGGCGTGGGGGATGTGGTTTGCGCCCTGACCAACGGTGGCGGCTATGCCGAATATGTCAGCGTGCCCGCCGGCCAGTGTTTGCCGATTCCCGCTGGCCTAAGCCTGCCTCAGGCGGCCGCCCTGCCCGAAGCGTTGTTCACCCTGTGGGCGCATTTGTTCCTGCGTGCCAACCTGCGCGGGGGGGAGAGGCTGCTGGTGCATGGCGCGGCGGGCGGGGTTGGGCATCTGGCAATCCAGCTGGCTAAGGCTTTTGGCGTTGGGGTGTTGGCGCTGGTGGGCACGAAACAGCGGGCGGCCTTTGTCCGCAAGCTAGGGGTAGAGCGGGTGTTGCCCGAATGGCGGCAGCAGAACTGGCCAGCCTGGGTTAAGGAGACTACGGGCGGGGATGGGGTTAGCGTGGTGTTGGATCACCATGGCGGATCGCTGTTGGCCAAGAATTTGAGCGTGTTGGAGCTGGAGGGGCGATTGCTGATTATCGGGCAGATGGGTGGCAGCGAGGTGGAGGATGGCTTTGACGTCAACCGCCTGCTAACCAAACGGCTGACCATCATGGGTGCCACCCTGCGCCCCCGCGCCAATGAGTTTAAGGCGATGATTGCCTGGGAACTGTATCAAAAGGTTTGGCCGCTGGTGGAACAGGGGCGGGTTAAGCCGCACATCCATGCCACCCTACCAATGGCAGAGGCCGCCGCCGCCCACCAGCTGCTGGCCGATAATCAGGTGATGGGCAAAGTGGTGTTGGTGGTTTAGAGCGGGGTTGCGAAGATTTTTAGAAACGGGTGTTTGTCAATCTAGGAAAACATCCAAATTTGCCGATTCTGATTGATTCTGATGCAGCCTTAGGGTAACTGATAAGCATCAATAACCACGACAATTTGTTTAGCGAAACGGAAATTATGATGGCCACCACCAAAAAAAGCACTTCCAAATCTGGATCGAAAGCCGCTGTGCAGGCTTTGCCACTGATGCCTAAGGCAACGGCAATCTGGCTGATTGACAACACGGGCTTAACCTTTGACCAAATTGCGGCCTTCTGCGGCCTGCATATTCTTGAGGTACAGGCGTTGGCCGATGGCGATGTTGCCCCAGGCATGCAGGGAACCAACCCCATCATGGCGGGCGTGTTAAGCCAGACGGAGATTGCCCGTTGTGAGACGGATTCCACCGCCGTGCTAAAGGCCTTGGAAAATCGGATTGAAACGCCCGATCGTACCGCTGGCCCCCGCTATACCCCGCTTAGCAAGCGGCAGGATAAGCCCGATGCGGTCGCCTGGATCTTGCGGAGCCACCCCGAAGTCCCCGACCATGCGATCGTCAAGCTGTTGGGTACCACCAAAAACACCATTGCGGCTATCCGCGATCGCAGCCATTGGAACTACAGCAACATTCGGCCGCGCCACCCGGTAGGCCTGGATATCTGCAAACAGGCGGATTTGGATGCGGTGTTGACGCGCTATCCCAGCAAAACCCCCGTGCAGGATGCCAGCGGCAGCCATGATGGGGGCGACGAAGCCCTGCATCATCACGATATGATCTAATCCGGATTGATTCCCCACTGAAGTCGCTGATATGGCAGGTCATTCCCAGTTTAAGAACATTATGTACCGCAAGGGCGCACAG
>VEQJ01000308.1 GCA_018883285.1 Alphaproteobacteria bacterium | reverse complement strand
TACATAGAAGATCAAGAAGATACATCAGAAGGATTTAAGGTGTGGGATGAGGTTCTGCACGGTGGAACGGCGTCAGCCGCGCCTGCCTTTAGGCCGATACCCACACCCTCGTCTTTAGACGAGGGTGGTTGATTTTAGAACCTAGCGAATGACTATAGCAAGCGGGTCATCAACATGGGTAACCAATCTGGCCAAAGCAGCATGACCAAAAAGCCAACAATCAAGCCTGGGCCAAAGGGCATGGCCATCCTGAAATGAAATTGCCGACTGATTAGGGCGATTGCCGCCATCATGATCAGCGAACTTAGCGATCCAACCAACACCATGCCTGTCAGCTTGGCTGGCCCCAACCAGGCACCACAGGCGGCAAACAGTTTGACATCGCCGAAGCCAAAGCCTTCCTCACCCCGCAGCCGCCATACCAATTCGTAAAATCCCCAGGCGGTCGCCAAAGCCAGCAAGGATCCCTGCCAGGCTTGTGTCCAGCTGCATCCAGGTAGGGGGGCGGTTAGGGCAACCACCATGCCAATCAGCCAGATCAGAGCGTTGATAAGGTCGGGCAGGATCAGTTCACGCCAATCCCACACCAAATGCGCCATCAGGCATCCCGACAGCAGAATAATGGCCAAAGCCTGACCGCCGCTTAACCATTCCATTTGCCTGCCCCCCCGCCAGAAATGTTGCGACACACCCTATCCATGATTACCCGTTGCCACCCGATCCGCGTGAGGCGGCCGCCTGTGCCAGGGCAGAACTTTCCGCCCCACCCTGGCTGATCGAATTGGTCTGGCTGCCCCCCGGGGTGCCACCAGCGGCGGCGACTTTGCGTTTTTTAACGGCATCCTCAGCCTCCTTACGCGCCTGTGCCAACATGCTTTCGATGTCGTTGATCGAGGTTTTGAGCAGGGCGTCTTCAGGGGTGGCGGGTTTCAAGAACAGATTTTTCAACTGGTACCAACGGCGATCCAGGGTGCGCTCCAAATAGGCCGATACCGGTTTTCTAAGGCGAAATACCAAAGCCAGCCCAGTGGTTATCCAAACAAAAGCCGCCGCGGACAACACAAACACCAAAAACCACGGAATCACCACCCCCGCGTTATAATAGCGCGGCAAGGCCGCCCAATGGCTGGCATAATTGGCCTGAAACAGCCAAAATACTCTGCCCGTTGTGTCGACAAAGGGAACAGGGTTCAGGCTTAGGAAAAACACCACGAACCCCACCACCACCAGCGTCCATCCGCCCAACAAAATCGCACTGCTGACTGCCCAGCTTATCGGTTTTGCAATCAACCGACCCATGGCTTTTAAGCTGATTGCCTGCTTAATTTTCTTGAACGGATTGGGTTTTTCCACCACCACTACAGGGGCGGGCTTACCCTGTTCCAGGAATTTTTTCAGCGCTTTAAGGGCGGGGGTTTCGGCCAATTCGGTTGAGGCCAACACCTTTTCAACCGCCTCAGCCGACCCAAGGCTTTCTTCATTCAGGACAAAGGGTTGTGCGTCTTTGCCCGGTGGGGTGGCGGCGCGCGGGGCGGCAGAACTGCCCTGGACACTGCTGGTGGGTGAAGGGCTGGATTGCTGCGTGGCAGGATCGGACGGTTCACCCGCTATAGCCCCTGTCGGCGGTGGTATGTTAAAGACTGGGCTGCGTCGCCCCGTGCGATTGGGGTTAAAACCAACGCCCCCCTCTGGCACGGCAGCAGCTGGTGCGCCAGGGGATGAAGATGGAGATGGGGATGGGGAAGATGCAGCGCTGGCGGCGGCGGGCGATCCTGTCTGGCTTGCGGATTTGCCGTCGGCAGAGCTGTCTTTGGG
>VEQJ01000307.1 GCA_018883285.1 Alphaproteobacteria bacterium | reverse complement strand
CTGCCGCCGCCGCCGTATCGCCCCCATCACCCCCCAACAGAATCACCCGCGCCAACGGGGTATCGGCACCGCGCGCGGTAATCAGGGTGGCCAGCGCGGTCAGCACCGAACTGGCTGCATAGGGGCCACCAGGGTGCAGGCGGACACCGCTGTACAGCTCCCCCGCCTGGGTAACCAGGCCGGTTAGGATGGCACGATCCGCCAGCGCCGATCGTTCCGCCTGGGCGGCCAGCAACGCCACCGCCTTTTTGATGTCGCCAACCACGGGCATGGCGGCTATTGGCTGATGCACCAGACCCAACACCTGCTCAGCCTTTAACAATTGGCGCAGGTTGGGGCTGTTTTGCGCCAGGCGAAAGGCGGCGCGGCGGCTGTTAAGAAACGGGCGGGGCAGCAGCTGTTCCAGATTTTCGGCTTTCGCCCACTGGCTGTTGCCGTCAAAATAATCAATCTGCACCGCGGGCGCAAACTCCCCCACCGATTTTTCTCGCAGCTGGGGATGCTCCGTCATCAGTTGCAAACAGGTGCCACAGCTTTCGCCCGGGCCGAACAGGAACATGCGTTGCAACACCGCCCCCTGGATAATCAGGCTGGCCATCGCCACCATTTCGGCGCAGATAATCGCGTCCAGGGCGGCAAATTTGATGTTGACCCCCCGCCCTATTACCAGATCCCGACCGCGCTGCCCAATCGCCAGGGCGGCAAACTGATGGCTGCTGCCGTGGCTATGGCTGGCCAGCTGGGAAAGATAGCTGCCCAGTTCCTGCCGCAACGGCACCTCGGCTTCGGGGGCAAAAATCAACATGCGGGATGCATCCTTTTACAGCGGGCTGTTAGCGGCCATCGACGCAAAAGGCATAGACGCTGATGGGATTCAGCGGCAGTCCCGTTGGTTGCGCGGTTTTCGCCTGGCCACTGGCCACCACCTGCCAACCGCTGGCCACCCCATCCTGGCCGAACAGGCCTTGGATATTGCCGCCCAACGGCTTGCTGGCGCTCAAAGATAGGCCGTCGCCGACCACCTCACCCCCGCCGCCAATCGCCACCTGGCCATCGGGGCAATAGACCGTGAAGCTGCCACCATTGTCGCCCACCGTGCCGCTGTTCCACACCACCTGATAGCCGGTCAGGCCGGTGCAGGAACCCGTTTTGGCACAGGCGCGGCTGAAATTCTGGCTGGCTCTGGGGGATGCGGATGAAGCGGGCGAGGATATAGGCGCGGCTGGCTGCCCCGCATCATCGCTGTTGCCCCCCATGGTGGTGGCACAGCCAGCCAGCAGCAGCAGGGGCAGAAGGGCGAAAAGGGGGCGGGCAAGCTTAAACAGGGCGGTTTTGGGCATCGACAAACACAACTTTGGGGGTAAGGGTGGCGGCCTCAGCCTCAGTCACCAAGCCATAGGCAAAAATGATAACCAAATCATCGGGTTCGCACAAATGGGCGGCGGATCCATTGACCTGGATCACCCCACTGCCGGCGGGGGCGGCAATCGCATAGGTGACAAAGCGGGCACCGTTGCGCAAATTGACCACATGAATCTGCTCATGCACCGCAATGCCGGCGGCGGCCAACAGGGCTTCGTCAACGCTTAAACTGCCCTCATAATCCAGCTCGGTCGCGGTGACGCGTGCCCGATGAATTTTGCCGTGGAGAAAGGTTTTCAACATAAAGCCAACCGTGTTAAATGGTGGGGAAATCCCCGTCTATATCAACCGAAACATGGCCAGCTTGCAACACCCTTATCAAAAACCCGTTGATTTGCCCAACATTGCGGGGGCGCGGGTGGCCATCCTGCAAAGCCGTTGGCACCATGCGCATACCGAT
>VEQJ01000046.1 GCA_018883285.1 Alphaproteobacteria bacterium | reverse complement strand
CAATAACGCTGTTAATCGCGCCAAGGGACAGCTCATCCAATCCATCCTGGCCATGCACGACCCAGGCGCGCTGTACCCCCAGCCGTTGCAACGCCCGCGCCATCAGCTCAAGCTTTGTGGCATCATAGACGCCCAACAGTTGAAACTTTGGGCGGGTAGGGTTTAACAGGGGGCCCAGCAAATTAAAAATGGTGGGGCGGCCAACCCGTTTCCGAAGGGCGGCCAACGGTTTCAAGCTTGGGTGAAACAGCGGGGCGGGCAGAAAGCTTAGCCGATGGCTGGCCAGCTGCTGGGCAGCTTGTGCCGCGCTTTCAGGCAATACCACCCCCAGGGATTGCAAGACGTTTAGGGAGCCACTTTTGGAGCTGGCCGCGCCGCCCCCATGTTTGGCAACCGCCGCGCCCGCCGCCGCCGCCACCACCGCCACCGCGGTTGAGATGTTCAGGCTGTTGCTGCCATCACCACCAGTGCCGCAGCAGTCGAATAGCGGTTGGGGCAGAGGGGGCGTGTCTGGCCAAGCCTGCATCCGTTGCCAGAGCAGCTGATGCAGCGATAACAGCTGATCCAGGGTTGGATCCTGGCTGGCAGGGGATTGCAACAGCGCCAGCGCCTGATCCTCAGGCAGCTGCTGATTCAACAGCTGTTGCCACGCCGCCATGTTACCCGGATCAGGGGATGGGGTGGGTGGTTGGTTTGGTTGCGTCACAACAGTTTGCCTTTATTGCCTTGCGCCGCGCACAGCCCTGGTATCCCCTAGATTGTGGCGGTGGTGGAAACGGGGGTGGTTGCCGCCTGTTTGGCTGCTCCCCGCTTTAAGCCAAAACGCAACCAGCCTGGCACCGATACCCCCTCCAATGCGTTGATCATCGAGGTGATGACTGAGGCCAAATAGGGCAAGGACTGAATCAACAAAATAAGCGCCCACATCCGTGCCTCTGGGTCATCCTTACCGGTCATGGCGTTGACCGAAAAGGCGCCCAGCCATAGCAACAGGGTAAAGCCCAACTCCTCCCGCGCCATCAAAAAGCCCTTGAAAAATGCGGGTTTGTTTTCGCATTTGGGGGTTCGTAAGAAGGTACCCTTTTTGTTGATAAGTCCCATCAACACCGCGCAGGCAATGCTGTAGCTAAGGGCTAAGCCCGCCACCGCCGCCCCCAGCTTTTGGCTAAAGCTGCAACGCACCCGTTTGTTGTACAGGGCAAAAAACTGCACCATTTTGTACAGAAAGACCCCCACGGTCGGCACGATGAACAGGGTCAGCGGATATTCGAAATAGCGTGGCAAGGCCAGTATCCCAACCGTCCACAACAGCCCAAGGGTGGTGAACAGCAGCGACATGGCGTCCATAATCCATGGGAACCAGCCAACCAAGAAATGGTACCGCTGTGCCATCGTCAATTTGGCGTCCTTACGCAGGGTAAACAGATCCTGGGAATGGCCGCGCAGAATCTGCATCGCGCCGAACGCCCACCGATACCGCTGTTTTTTATAGGCAATAAAGGTGTCGGGGTTCAGGCCGCGGCCAAAGCTGACCGGGACATAGACGGATTTATAGCCCGCCTGCATAAGGCGCAAGCCAAGCTCAGAATCCTCACAGATACACCATTCCGCCCAACCGTTCAGGTTTTTCAACGCTTCGGCGCGAATCAGGGTCATGGTGCCATGCTGAATGATGGCGTCACGCTCATTCCGTTGCACCATACCGATTTCAAAAAAGCCCGCATATTCCCATTGGCACATGCTTTTGAACACCGATGCATCGCCATCGCGGTTATCCTGCGGCGCCTGCACAAAGCCGGTTTCCTGGTCACGGAAATAGGGGATAAGGGCGTTCAGCCAGTTGCTATCCACCACATAATCGCTGTCGATAACCCCAATGATTTCCGCGTCGGGGGCGGTGTTGCGTAGAGCAAAGTTCAGCGCGCCAGCCTTAAAGCCCTCAACCTTTTCCAAGTGGAAAAAGCGAAAGCGGTCACCCAGTTCGCCGCAAAGCCGCTGAATAGGTTGCCAAACCGCGGGATTGTTGCAGTTGTTGCTGATAACCAGCACTTCCAGATTGGGATAGTCCAACCGTTTTAGCCCCTGCAGGGTTTCCGCCACCATTTCGGGCGGCTCATTACAGATGGGCAGGTGAATCGATACCTTGGGCGCAAAGCTGGGATCCGGCTGAGCAAATGGCTTAAAGTTGCGGCGATTGGGTTCCGACCACAACACCTCTGTCATTTCAATGCCGTCACACAGCAGCAGGGTCACCAAGAAGGCCAGGGCGCCTAGGTTTATCACAAAGACCAGGGACCCCAGCGGCGATAGATATTGGGTTGCCCCCAAATACACCACCCAAACCAGATAGGATACCGCCACCTGTAACAACAGCGCATAGGCAAAATGTCCCTTAATCCGAATGTCGGGACGCATCCGCGCAAATAGCCAAATGGCGGGCGCGGCCAGAATCGATGCCGCCAGCACCAGCAATGGCCAGCTGGGGTAGCTGACCAACGATCCCGTCATGGCAAATTTGGCTTCGCGCGCTTCGTTAAAGATACCCCAATAGGCACCGACCCCACCTTCCTGCACTTTTTTCCAGGGCTGATCAAAGGCTTCCATGATGTAATATTCAATATCATTGGCGCGGGCAAAGTTCAAAAACTGCCTCAGGAACGCGGCCTGATTGGCGGGTGAGGCTACGGCCGCCTTTTTGATGCGCCCACTGCTTGGCCAGCCCACCTCAGTAATCACAATGCGCTTGCCGGGAAAAGCCTTTTGCACCATGCCATAGACTTCTTTGGTGAAGGCGATGGAGTTGTCCAGCGCAATCCCCTCCCAATAGGGCAGAATGTGAATGGCGATAAAGTCGACATGGTTGGCCAGCTCAGGGTGATCCAACCAGCCCTTCCAGGTTTCCGCCGTGCTGACCGGCTGTTTGGTAGCCTCCCGCACGCGATCCAAATAGGCGGCCAGCTCGGCCACGGTTAAATCGCCCCGCAACAACACCTCGTTCCCGACCACCAAATTTTTAACATTGTCCTGCTGATTGGCCAGGGTGATAATCCTCTCCACCTCTTGCCCATTGGTTTCTTGGTTTTTGTCCAGCCAGGCACCCAGGGTGACATCCAGGCCATAGGGTTTGGCCAAATCGGGCACCACATCCAGCCCGTTCAGCACGCTATAAGTTCTTACCGAATTGACCTGACCACTGACCAGTTGCAGGTCGCGGGTAATATCCTCAGGCGTTGGGTCGATTTTGGATATAGGGTTGTGTGCGTTGCTAAAGGGCGCAAAGGATACCCCGCGAATGACCCCGCTCCACGCCTCCTCCTGCTGCGGCCAATTCAGCCAGCTCCAAAACCCCAGGTTCAGGATTAAGGCCAAGGCGATAACAATTAAATTTCTGCGGCGCATGGTGCAAACCTTTTTGTTAACTTATGGGGAAGGAATGAAAACTATAATGACGGATTAATCCACGCGATTGTATCAAGTCTATCATACAGGCAATTTTGGCAAAACAATGGTAGAAATCGCCTCAATGTAATTTTAATAGTTAATAGCTAAGTCATTTATTAACTTATTTATGTTGATAATGAAAGGTAAAAACTCTTACCGCCTGGGGGTTCACATGATGTTAGCATCCTATGAAATAGCACAAAAAACAACCAATAGCTATGATGATGATCATGAGTGTCGATTTTTGATCAATGTGCGTCGCAATAAGCTGTTGGGCTATTGGGCTGCTGATTTATTTGGCCTGCAGGGTATGGAACGCGAAAATTATGCCCGCAGCGTGGTCATCGCCGATTTTGAGGAGCCTGGCGACGATGATGTGTTGCGCAAAGTCCTTAAGGACTGCCAAGAAAACAATTGCTCCCTGTCGCGCCAGGCGATTCGCAGCCAGATGGATAAGCTGATGATTCTGGCCAAACACGACATCCTGTCGGATCAGTACAGCAGCGATTTTAACCAAGAATTGCTGATGAGCTTTTCCTAAAAGACGGCCTTTGCCCAAAGCTTAGTCGTCGTTGGCTGTATAGCAAAAAAGTATTTGCCAGCGGTTATCGGGCTGATTGAACCGTCCCGTATCGCTAAGGGAAAAGCCCATAAGGGTGGCGGGGGCAAAGTAACTGGCGGCTAATACAGGGTCATGGTCTGCATCACGAGAGGCGCTGAGGCCATGCAAATAGGTGGCCAGTGTGCTGATAACTGGGTTGTGACCAACCAGCAGCAGGCAGCGGCTGTCGCCAGCAAGCCTGTCGGCTATATCCAGATAATGTTGGTAATGGTCGTTGGCATCATGGCCGTGCCCGTTATACAAATCATCGCTGGCCACCAGTTTGATATCGGCGCGTGGCATGACCAGCTGCGCCGTTTGCTGGGTGCGCAGGGCTGAGGAATGCACAATCAAATCGGGGATCAGATGCTGTGCAATCAGCCGTTGCCGTTGCGTGGCGCATTGGTTCTGGCCATGCGGGGTTAGGGGGCGGTCAAAATCCCGTAAGTTGGGGATCAACCCGCTGCCAGCCTCTGCATGGCGCATAATCAACAGATGTTTCATCACAAAATCCCTTAAGGCAGTCGATTGTTTATGCTTATTGGCATTGTTTAACGACAGAGCCATGGTTTAGCATGATTTTGAGTCAGGCATGAAGACCCCTTCTTGCCGTCAGCCATGAATCTTGCGACGCAACCCCTTTCACCCGTGCCAACAGCTTAATCATTAACGGAACAGATGATGGAAAAAATTTTTGATCCCGAAAGCTTAATCGAATTGCTGGAATTGATCGGGGTTGGCGGTCTGCAAGAGCTGATAGCCGTGTTTTTTGAGGAATTTCAAGAGCGTCATACAGCCTTGAAACAATCCTATCATGATGGCGGGTTGGAGGATATGCAGCAGCAGGCGCACGCCCTGAAATCCCTATGCGCGGGGGTTGGCCTGATGCATCTGCACGCTGTTGCCGCACAGATTGATATGGCGGCAAAAGCCAAAAATTTGGTTGAGGCGCGCCACCACAGCCAGCAATTTTTGGCCGATACCGATGTTGGCCTGTCCGCCCTGCGTGGTTTTGTGGCGGATCACGTCACTGGTTAACAGGGCAATCGGGTGGGCGAAAGAAAGAATTGTGTTTGTTGTCTAGTACCGTTATGGTGGGGAATGGTTTTACAGAATGATGTGCGGTGGCCTGTTGAAAACGACCACGGTTCCGCCGTCAATCCTGATAACAAACAAAAGATGACGTTGATGTTGGTTGCCAAGCGCCCCATGCCGATAATTTTTCCCCCTATGTTTTTTAAGGGAACTTTTGCTCTGGCTGCCCCAACCTGGTTGGTTGCGCGGGCTTTGCCTTGGAATGGTTTAGCAAAACACATCGTCCGTACTGTTGTCAGGTGCCTTTCTTATCGACCTGATACCCTATTGGAGATACCTGATTATGAACAAAAAAATGTTAATCGATGCCACCTACGCAGAGGAAACGCGTGTGGTGGTCTTAAACGATACCAAGGTTGAGGATTTCGACTTTGAGTCCAGCCACAAACAACAGCTAAAAGGCAATATCTATTTAGCCGTCGTTACCCGGGTTGAGCCGTCTTTGCAGGCTGCCTTTGTGGATTTTGGCGGCAATCGCCACGGTTTTTTGCCGTTTAGTGAGATTCACCCCGACTATTTCCGTATCCCTGTTGAGGATCGTCAGGCCTTGTTAGAGGCGCAACGGCTGGCCAGTGTTGAAGGCGAAGACAGTGATGGCGGCGATGATGACGATGGCGTTGCCATGCGCGATGACGATGGCAATGGCGATGCTTTTGGCGGCAATGATGGTGATGAGGATGGTTTTGGTGCGGATGATTCCGACGATAATGCCGCCAGCGCTAATGCGGAAGAGGGGGAGGATGATGGCGCCGAATCATCCGCTGGCCGTCCGCGCCGCCGCCGCCGTGGTGGTGGCCGCCCCGCCGATGATGCGGAGCGGAAAATGCGCCAACTGCTGCGCCGTTACAGCATTCAGGAAGTCATCAAAAGCCGCCAGGTGATGTTGGTTCAGATTGTTAAGGAGGAGCGGGGCAATAAGGGGGCGGCACTGACCACCTATTTATCGCTGGCGGGTCGCTATTGCGTCTTTTTGCCGAACACCACCAAAAGCAGTGGGATTTCCCGCAAGATTAATGATGGTAAGGATCGCCAACGTCTGCGCTCGATTATCGATGAGCTGGAAACGCCCGATGGCACGGCGATTATCCTGCGCACCGCGGGTGAAAATCGTAACAAGTTGGAAATCAAGCGCGATTTTGAATATCTAAGCCGCGTTTGGGAAACCATTCGGGAAGATACCCTGCAATCCACCGCGCCCGCCCAAATTTATGAGGAGGGGAGCCTGATCAAACGGGCGATACGCGATATCTATAACCGCGAAATCGATGAGATTCTGGTTGAGGGGGTTGAGGGCTTTCGCATGGCGCGTGAACTGATGCGTCAGTTGATGCCCAGCCATGTTCGGCGGGTCAAATTCTATCAGGATCCGATTGTCCCCTTGTTCCACAAATACGATGTGGAGCGGCAGTTGGAGGATATTTACAACCCATCGGTTAAGTTGCGGTCAGGCGGCTATGTGGTGATCAACCCGACTGAGGCTTTGGTGGCGGGTGATGTAAAATCTGGCCGCGCCATCCGCGAACGCAATGTTGAGGAAACCGCCTATCGCACCAATTTAGAAGCCGCCGATGAAATCGCGCGCCAGCTGCGCCTGCGCGATTTGGCGGGCTTAATCGTGATTGACTTTATCGACATGAACGATCGCCGCTATCGCACCGCGGTGGAAAAACGGTTGCGCGATGCCCTGAAGAATGATCGGGCGCGGGTACAGATTGGCCACCTTAGCACCTTTGGCCTGTTGGAATTGTCGCGGCAACGGTTGCGATCCAGCCTGTTGGAAATTGCCGCCGACACCTGCAAACACTGCAGCGGCACGGGGCATGTGCGTTCGCTGGAAT
Organism: Alphaproteobacteria bacterium; assembly: GCA_018883285.1. GTDB lineage: Bacteria > Pseudomonadota > Alphaproteobacteria > CAISOG01 > CAISOG01 > CAISOG01. The sequence goes on along the minus strand of VEQJ01000046.1, from coordinate 946 downwards.
CCTCTGCCCTGCAAATGCTTAGGGTGATTGAGCAGGAGGGGATTACCCAGAACAGCAGCAAGCTGATCATCCACCTGCCCACCGCGGTTGCGTTGTATTTGCTGAACCATAAGCGGGAAGCCCTTAGCCATCTGGAATCGCGCTTTGGCATGGCGGTGGAATTTGCCCCCGATGACAGCCTGATTCCGCCAGAGCATCATGTGGATCGGATTGCGGGCACCCCTGGGGAGTTTCGTCCAAAGCTGTTGCCATCCTCGATTGCCGCCAACCCAGAGCTGGACGACGATTTTGCCGATCTGCCGTTAGAGGATGAGGAGGAATTGTTGGAGGAAGCTACGCGCAAAGAGGGCGAAGACAGCGAAGGCCTTGGCCGCGCCCGCCGTGACGATGGGGATGGTGAGAATGGACGTCGCCGTCGCCGCCGTGGCGGTCGCAACCGTTACCGCCGTTCCCGTGAGGATGGGGAATCCACCCCCCGTGTTGAATGGCAAGGGGTTGATAATATCGGTTCGTCCGATGATGGTGGCGCCGATCCGCTGCTGTGGGATGGGGATTTCCCCGTTGTGCCCGAATTGCTGACCGAACCGCCCGCCAATGTATCGGAAGAATCGAAAGAAGCCCCCTTAGGGCGTCGCCGTCGTGGCGCAGGCAAGGTAGCAGCGGCGGCAGCTTCAGCTGAAGAGTTGGTGGGCCAGCCGGATGCCGCCACCACCGATGAGGGAAAGCCGCAGGCTTCACCGCCAGCCAAAGGCCGCGGGCGCAAGCAGGCACCCAAAGCGGATGAAGCTGTTGAAGCGGTGGCAAGCGCCGAAAACGTTGAGGGTGAGATTGCCGTTTCTGCCAAAGCACCCCCTGTGTCCAGGGATCGTGCCGCTTCCAGAAAAAAAGCTGCCGCCGAATCGGCGCCTGAGGAATCTGGTGAGCCATCATCTGAGCAGGCCAGCGT
>VEQJ01000045.1 GCA_018883285.1 Alphaproteobacteria bacterium | reverse complement strand
CTGTGAGGTGGCGGAAAGTAAGGTGCAGCAGGTGTTGGACTATGCGCGCGCCTTTGGCCATCCGCTTCGCTGCACGATGGAGCGGGCATAGGAAAAGATTTTTGCAACTTTTGGCAATCAGGGGGTAAGCAATGTTAAGCCGTAATTTGGAAAGAACGCTGCATCGCGCGTTGGATTTTGCCACCCAACGGTACCATGAGTTTGCCACGCTGGAACATTTGTTGCTGGCGCTGACCGATGATCCAGAGGCGGTGGCGGTAATGCGCGGGTGCCATTTGGATCTGGCCAAGCTGCAACAAGATCTGAAAACCTATATCGATGGCGAACTGGCCAATTTGGTTAACCGACAAATTAAGGAATCAAAGCCAACCGCGGGCTTTCAACGGGCGGTGCAGCGGGCGGTCATCCATGTACAGTCCGCCAGCCGTAGTGAGGTGACGGGGGCAGACCTGCTGGTCGCGATGTTTTCTGAGCGGGAATCGCATGCGGTATACTTCCTGCAAAGTCAGGATGTTACCCGTTTCGATGTCGTCAACTTTTTGTCGCATGGTATCAGCAAATCTTCGGCCAGCCATCGTGACGGCGCCAGCAAGCCCGCCGATCATCAGCAGGAGGAGGGCAGTAGCCCGTCGGAGCGTCCGCATCGCCGCACCGCCAGCGCGCTGGAATCCTATACCACCAACCTGAACGAACGGGCGGCAGCGGGCAAAATTGACGTGCTGATTGGCCGTGAAGCGGAGCTGGAACGCACCATTCATATTCTGTGCCGCCGCACCAAAAACAATCCGTTGTTTGTCGGCGATCCGGGGGTGGGCAAAACCGCCCTGGCCGAGGGGTTAGCCCTGAAAATTGTGGCGGGGGACGTACCCGAAAAGCTGAAGCCCGCGGTTATCTACGCGCTGGATATGGGGGCATTGCTGGCGGGAACCCGCTATCGCGGTGATTTTGAGGAGCGCTTGAAAACCGTCATGAGTGAGCTGGCCGCCAAAGACATGGCCATTCTGTTTATCGATGAAATTCATACGGTTATTGGCGCGGGATCGACCACAGGCGGCGCGATGGATGCCTCAAACATTCTGAAGCCCGCGCTGGCCAAGGGGGCATTGCGCTGTATGGGATCAACCACCTATCAGGAATTTCGTCAGCATATTGAAAAGGATCGCGCCCTGGCGCGCCGATTCCAGAAAATTGATATTCCCGAACCCAGCGCCAGCGATACGTTGGCCATCCTGCGCGGCCTTAGCGGTGCCTATGAAACCTATCACCATGTGCGCTTTGACCCACCCGCGTTGCAGGCGGCCATCGACCTGTCCACCCGCTATATCCACGACCGCAAACTGCCCGATAAGGCCATCGACGTGTTGGATGAGGCTGGCGCGGCGGCGCACCTGGCGATCAAAAAGGGCGCGGCCAGCACGGCTAAGCGTCGCCGCCTGGTAACGGTGACCGATGTGGAAAGGGTGGTGGCCAAGATGGCGCGGGTGCCCGCCAAACAGGTGTCTCATGACGATCGCACGCTGCTTAGTCAGTTGGAACGCAATCTGAAAACCATGGTGTTCGGCCAGGATCAGGCGATTTTGGAGCTGGCGGCGGCGATAAAGCTGTCACGGGCAGGCCTGCGTGATGGTGAAAAACCGATTGGCAGCTATCTGTTTTCGGGGCCAACTGGAGTTGGAAAGACGGAGGTGGCGCGGCAATTGTCCAAAGCCCTGGGCATCGAATTGGTGCGCTTTGATATGTCGGAATATATGGAACGCCACAGCATTGCACGGCTGATTGGGGCGCCGCCAGGCTATGTTGGCTTTGAGCAGGGGGGGCTGCTGTCGGACGCCATCGACCAACACCCGCACTGCGTGTTGTTGCTGGACGAAATCGAAAAGGCGCATCCCGACCTGTTCAATTTGTTGTTGCAGGTGATGGACTATGGAAAATTGACCGACCACAACGGCCGCCATGTCAGCTTTCGCAACGTCATTTTGATCATGACCACCAACGCTGGCGCGGCTGACTTGGCCAAACCCGCCATCGGCTTTGCCTATAACGAACGGGTTGGCGATGATAAGGAGGCGATTAACCGTCTGTTTACGCCAGAGTTTCGTAACCGCCTGGACGCGGTGATTCCCTTTGCCGCGCTTAGCCCCGCCGCGATTGAACGCATTGTTGATAAGTTCATCATGCAGCTGGAAATGCAGTTGCAGGAGCGCAACGTCACCATCGATTTGAATAAGGAGGCGCGCAGCTATCTGGCGACCCATGGGATAGAGCCTGGCTTTGGCGCCCGCCCGATGGCGCGCCTGATTCAGCAGGAGATTAAACAACCGCTGGCTGAGGAGTTGTTGTTCGGGCGGCTGGCCAAGGGCGGCATGGTGCGGGTAACGGTTAAGGATGGCCGCCTGCACTTCATCTATCCCGACCTGCCCGTGCCCTCAACTGGTGGTGAGGGCGAAAAACCGCTGCGTGCCAAACGCAAACCCTCAACCGTGCCACGTTAGGGGGGGTAGAGGAAAAGGCGCTACCTCAAGCCCATCAGCTCCATCACCCCCTGCAGGGTGGGTTTGGCGATGGCGTTGGCATTGGCCGCGCCGGTGGTCAGCACCTGTTGCAGATAGGCCTTGTCGGCCAACAATTGTTGCATCCGCTGGCCAATCGGGGGCAGGTGATCCACCAACGCCGCGGTCAGTTTGGCCTTAAAGCCTGAAAATTGGCCGCCCCCCACTTCGGGCAGCACATCGGCCAGGCTTTTGCCCTGCACCGCGGCATAGATGGTCAGCAGGTTGCGAGCCTCTGGCCGATTGGCCAGGCCAGCAGCGTCAGAGGGCAGGGCGTCGGGGTCGGTCTTGGCGCGTTTGATTTTGTCGGCAATGGTGTCGGCATCGTCCAGCAGGTTGAGGCGCGATTGGTCAGAGGCATCCGACTTGCTCATTTTTTTTGTGCCATCGCGCAAGCTCATCACCCGCGTCGCCTCCCCCATCATCAACGGCTCAGGCAGCGGGAAAAAGTTTTCGCCGAACTGGTGGTTAAAGGCACCCGCAATGTCGCGGGTCAGCTCCACATGCTGCTTCTGATCCTCACCCACCGGTACCTGGGTGGCCTTATACAGCAAAATGTCGGCGGCCATCAGGGCGGGATAGGCCAACAGCCCCAGCCCCGAATTGTCGCGATCCTTGCCCGCCTTATCCTTAAACTGCGTCATGCGGTACAGCCAGCCCAGCGGGGTTTGGCAGCCCAAAATCCACCCCAACTCGGCATGGCCGCTAACATGGCTTTGCACAAAAATGCTGTTGTGGGCGGGATCCAGCCCACAGGCCAGATAGGCCGCCGCCGCCTCTAACACCGCCTGGCGCAGCTTGGCCGGATCCTGCGCCACCGTGATGGCGTGCAGATCGACCACGCAGAACAGGGAGTTTTGCGGGGTGGCGTTTTGGGCACGTGACAGGGAAACCCAGTTGCGGATGGCGCCCAAATAGTTGCCCAGGTGAATATTGCTGGTCGGCTGAATGCCCGAAAGGATGGTCATGATTCTAACGTGTTGTTTTGGTTGGAATTGGTGGCTTTAGCCTTGCGCTTAAGGGGATTAAACCGCGCCAAATCGCCCCAAGCATAAACCCGCATCCACCCCAACAGCAAGAAGTACAGAGTGCTAGCCGCCGCAATTATCAGCCCCAGGCTGATAACCTTTGCTAGCAGATGCCCATCAAGATAGGGGGTCAGCAGCGGGCGACCAAGAGCCAGCAGCAGCGCCATCGACAGGGCGGCTATCACGATTTTTTGCAGGGTGTTGCGCAGACGGAAATCAGGCAACCAATAGCCGCGCTTGCGCGACAGCCAGGCCAGGGCGGCGACATTGCCCCAGGATGATAGGGCGGTGGCCAGGGCTATGCCCACCTGCGCCATTGGCCAGATTAGCAACAGCTTTAGGATAAGGCTGGCGCCCAACCCTGCCAGCGCGATTTTCACCGGCGTGCGGGTATCGCCATGGGCATAGAACCCCGGCGTAAAGACCTTAATCATCACATAGGCGGGCAGGCCGATGACATAGGCCTGCAGGGTGGCGGCGGTGGCGATGGCATCGGTGGGCAGAAATTTGCCGCGCTGAAACAGGGTGACGATAATCGGAAAGGCCAGCAGCAGCAGGCCGATGGCGGCGGGCAGGGTGATGGCCAGCCCCAACTCTATCGCCCGATTTTGGATGTGGTGGCTGCCCAAATGATCGCCATCCGCCAGTTTTTTCGACAACAGCGGAATCAGGCTGGTTCCCAGGGCGACACCAATAACGCCCAGCGGCAATTGGTTCAACCTATCGGCAAAATACAGATAGGAAATGGCGCCCTGATCCAAATAACTGGCCAGCTGCATATCGATAATCACACTAAGGTACAGGCCGCCCGCCCCCAGGGAAACGGGCACCATCCGCCGCAGCATGGTTCGCACCTCTGGCGTCAGGGCGGGACGGCGCAGGCGCGGTTGCACCCCCGCCCGTCGGCATGCGCGCCAGCACCAGGCCAGCTGTAACACACCCGCCAGCGTTATCGACCAGGACAGCCAATAGCCCGCCACCGCCGCATCCCCCAGTTGCAACAGCATGGCGACGATCATGACGGCGTTCAGCAGGGTTGGCATGCTGGCGGGCACGGCAAAACGCTCATGCGCGTTCAGCAGGCTGCTAAGCAACGTGACCAGCGACACAAAGAACAGATAGGGAAAGGTGATGCGGCAAAAATCAATCGCCAGCGCCAGCACGTCAGGCTTTTGGCCAAAACCAGAGGCAAAGGCATGAATGACATAGGGCATGCCGATTTCCACCAGCAGCAGAAAGGGGATCAGCGCGGTCACCAACACCGCCAGGGCTTGTTCAGCAAACAGCAATGCCCGTTGCGCCCCGTCGGTTTTCAGACATTGGGTGTATTGCGGCACAAAGGCAGCGTTAAACGTACCCTCACCAAAAAACTGGCGGAAAAAATTGGGCAGACGAAAGGCCACCAAAAAGGCGTCGGCAATCGGCCCCGCCCCCAACACCGCCGCCAACATGGAATCGCGGACAAAGCCGACCACACGGCTTAGCATGGTCAGGCCGCTGATGGTGGTAAAGGCTTTGGCAAGGCTCATGAAATTAAACTTATGAAGCCGTGATTAGCCGCCCTGCAGGCTGGTGACCATCAGGGTTACGGTATCGTTGGTAACCTCATAGAAACCGCCATCGGGCAAAAATTCGCGGCTTTGACCATCGGTTAAGGCAACCACCACGGGCTTGCCATCCAGAATCCCCGCCAAATTGGCATGGCGCACCAAAATTTGCCGCCGGCCAATGCTGTCATGCAACGACACCGATTGCGCGTTCAGCTCAATCGGCGGCTGATTGGGGGTCAGCAGGCGCACCAACAAATGCTGATGCTGCCCACTATCATGACCGCTGGTGGATTGAAGCCCCGCCATTACGCCGCCGCCAATTCTGCTGCCAGTTTTTTGGCTTTTTCGACGGCCTCTTCAATCGTGCCGACCATGTAAAAGGCTGCTTCGGGCAGATCGTCATAATCCCCGCTCAGGATGCCCTTAAAGCTGCGGATGGTATCCTCCAGCTTTACGAAAATCCCTGGCGAACCGGTAAAGACTTCGGCCACATGGAACGGTTGCGACAGGAAGCGTTGAATCTTACGCGCCCGCGCCACGGTCAGCTTATCAGCCTCCGACAGCTCATCCATGCCCAAAATGGCGATGATGTCTTGCAGCGATTTGTAGGATTGCAGCACCTTTTGCACATCGCGGGCAACCTGATAATGCTCCAAACCCACCACATTCGGGTCAAGAATGCGGGAGGTGGAGTCCAGCGGGTCAACCGCGGGGTAAATCCCCTGCTCAGCAATCGCACGGTTCAGCACGGTGGTGGCGTCCAGGTGGCTAAAGCTGGTAGCAGGTGCCGCGTCGGTCAAGTCATCTGCGGGCACGTAAATGGCCTGCACCGAGGTAATCGAGCCCTTATGGGTGGTGGTAATCCGTTCCTGCAACGTACCCATGTCGGTGGCTAGGGTGGGTTGATAGCCCACCGCCGAAGGGATGCGCCCCAACAGCGCCGACACTTCGGAACCAGCCTGGGTAAAGCGGAAGATGTTGTCGATGAAGAACAACACATCCTGCCCCTCCTCATCCCGAAAATACTCGGCCAGGGTCAGGCCAGACAGGGCAACGCGGGCACGTGCCCCGGGCGGCTCATTCATCTGACCATAGACCAGGGCGACTTTGGAACCCGCGGTCGAACCCTTATCATCAATCTTAATAACGCCCGCGTCCTTCATTTCGTGATACAGGTCATTTCCTTCGCGCGTCCGCTCACCCACACCGGCAAAGACCGATACGCCGCCGTGCGCCTTGGCGATGTTGTTAATCAGCTCTTGAATCAAAACGGTTTTGCCAACGCCCGCCCCGCCGAACAGACCAATCTTACCGCCCTTGGCATAGGGGCACAGCAGGTCGATAACCTTAATCCCCGTCACCAACACCTCAGTCTCAGTCGCCTGCTCGGTAAAGGCGGGGGCTTCGCGGTGAATGGAGGAAGTCTTTTTGGCAACCAAGGGCACACCATCGTCAATCGCCTCACCCACCACATTCAAAATGCGGCCAAGGGTTTCGGGGCCAACCGGTACGCGAATGGGGTGACCCGTGGCCACCACCGCCTGACCCCGTACCAGGCCATCGGTGGCATCCATCGCAATTGTCCGCACAACATTGTCGCCCAAATGCTGCGCCACCTCTAACACCAAACGTTGGTTGTGGTTGACCACCTCAAGTGCGGTAAGCATGGCGGGCATCGCCCCCTCAAACAGCACATCGACCACGGGGCCAATCACCTGCGCAATCGTGCCAGTGGCAATGCCATCGGTGGTCACAGCCTTGGTATCGACCGCCTTGCCCTTGGCCGTTTCAGGCTTTGGAGAGGCTGTGGCGGTGCCAGCGGCAGTTTTGGGTGAAGCGACAGTGGGTTTTTTGGTAGTAGCCATTTTACGTACATCCTAGCTGAAAAAATCGGTGCGACACCAGTTGATCACGTGGGTGATATAAACGGTTTTGTCCCAAAGGTTAAGTCAAAAATGCATCGACCTGTGGGATAGAGTTTTTGCTGGCTTTTGCGGGAAGAATCGGATCGTCACGAACCGTACGACAGGGGGGCAACGACGCGCGACCTGCCTAGCTTTTTTTATAGGCGGCGGCCAGTTGCCCCAAGGTTTCCTGTTGCCGCTTAGCGGCGATTTTGCCTAAAGAAGGGGGGCGTTCAATCGGCTTGGTCAGTTGGCTGATCACCGTGACCGAGGCGTTGGTAGGGGTGCTGACGGCATCGGGCTGTGTATGACCCCAGGCCTCAACCACCTGATCAATCTGTTGCGCCGAAAGGGCGGGGGCAGGCCTTGATGATGGTGCGGCAGAGGTTGCCGATTGCGCTTTGGACTGGGGGGCAGCAGCCGATTGGCCAAAACGATCGGCGATTCCATAGCTTTGCGCGACCTTAGCCACCATGCCCGATACCGCGCCGTTAAGCCACGGATCAACAATAGCCAGCAGCAGGCGGCTATCCTCACGGCAACGCTTGCGCAACAACAGGCTTGCCCGTTGATAGTCGTTATCGCTATCAGCAAGCGCCTCAAGAACCGCATCGGTTAGAACAGCAGACATGGATGATACTATCCCGCAATTGGATTAAAAACTGGTTAATGCTGGCGGGGTGGTGATTGGAGTAGTGATTTTTAAAGTGGAATAACTATAGGGACTGCCAGCTGCGGATGGCACCCAACCAGGCGGCCAAGGTGGCCAGCAAGACAGCCGCCCACAGCCACCCGATTAGGGGGTTTATCATAAATTTGATGCTCAGGGTGCCCGCCGCAATATCGGGCTGGCCAACCACCACATACAAATCACGCCAGAAGCCATAGTTTATCGC
>VEQJ01000306.1 GCA_018883285.1 Alphaproteobacteria bacterium | reverse complement strand
GTTTTGGTGGCCTCATGTAACCCCTGCTGGCTGTATTTCAGGATAATCGGCGCCAGAGATGATTCTTTGTACCAGTCTGGCAATTTTTCCTCAGCCATAAAATTATGAATGCCCAGCAGCATCACCGCCACCACGAACAGGCCGCGAATCACCCCAAAGGCCAGACCCAGCGCGCGATCCGCCCCGCTGAAAATGCTGTCGCGCACCTGATCCGACACCACATGGGCGATCAACGAAAAACTGACCAAACTGACCACAAACAGGCCGGCAATGCCCGCCACCTCAGCGAACAGACGATTTTCAATCAGTTCACGCCCCAATTGGGTGCTAAAGGGATAGCCGAAAAAGGTGATAATCGCCGCGCCGATCCAGCTGCCAATCCCGAACAATTCCCGCACAAAGCCGCGCACAAAGGCAAACAGGGCGGATAACCCGATGACGGCGATGATGGCAATATCGGCAAGGGTAAGCATCGTTGGTTACGAAACCATTTTGGAGGTTGATTTGGGGGGTTGGTTTTGTATTACCCGATGCAGCTGGCGGATGGAAGAGATCTCATCAACCGCCAACGCCATCGCGGCCTGGCCGCCATCGGTGCTTCGGTCACCCTGCCCCGCTTTTGTACCAGCCTTTGACGGTTGGCCGCCCAAGTTGGCCAGCGATTTGGGCGCCACCGCCCGCAGAAAGCCCAGCTTTTGCGCCTCCTTAAGCCGCTGCGCCAGCTGGCTTACCGGCCGCACCTCACCCGCCAGGCCGATTTCGCCGCAGAACACCGCATCGGTGGGCAGTGCCTGTCCCGTCAGGGCAGAGACCAGGGCGGCCGCCACCGCCAGATCGGCGGCGGGCTCCTGAATCCGAATGCCGCCCGCCACGTTCAGATACACTTCTTGATCGCTAAAGCGAAAACCGCTGCGGGTTTCCAGAATGGCCAGCAACATGGCCAGACGGCTGCTATCCCACCCCACCACGTTGCGGCGCGGGGTGCCCCCCCAATTGGCGGGCGCGGTTAGCGCCTGAATCTCCACCAACAGCGGGCGTGTGCCCTCCAGCGCGCAAAACACCGCGCTGCCGCTGACGGCTTCGGCATGTTGGTTCAGGAACAGGGCGGATGGGTTGGGCACCTCCGCCAAGCCAGCCTCCCCCATGGCAAACACCCCGATTTCATCGCTGGCGCCAAAGCGATTCTTAAAGGCACGCAGGATGCGGTATTGGTGGCTGCGTTCCCCCTCCAGATACAGCACGGTATCGACCATATGTTCCAGCACGCGGGGGCCAGCAATCAACCCCTCCTTGGTCACATGGCTGACAATCAACAGGGTGCAGTTATGCTGCTTAGCCTGCACGATCAGCTCATGGGCGCAGGCGCGCACCTGCGAGACGGTGCCGGGTGCGCCGCTGATTTCATCATGATACAGGGTTTGGATCGAATCGATGATCACCAGTTGCGGTGGGTTGGCGGAGGCAAATAGCCCCAAAATGGTTGGCAGATGGGTTTCCGCCGCCAGCTGCAACGGCACCTGCCCCAAGCCCAATCGGTTGGCGCGCAGGCGGATTTGCCGCACCGACTCCTCCCCCGACACATAAACGCTGGCCAGGGTGGGGGAAAGCTGGCTGGCCAGTTGCAGCAGCAGGGTGGATTTGCCGATACCCGGATCGCCCCCGATCAGCACCACGCCACCGGGTACGAAACCACCACCGAGCACGCGATCGAACTCGTCGCTTCCTGTGGCCACGCGCGGCAATTCGCGCGCCTGCACATCGGCAAGACGCACCGCGCGTGCCGAAGGGGCCACCGATACGGGCGTGATTCCGGGCCGTGAGACCGCCGTGGCCATCCCCTCTTCCAG
>VEQJ01000305.1 GCA_018883285.1 Alphaproteobacteria bacterium | reverse complement strand
CGCCAGCAGCAGTAGCAGCACCGCCAACAACACTACCGCCACCCACCAACCCTGCCCCCAATGCTTTTGCCGCAACCATGGCGGTGCCCTTGGCGCCATAGGCCGCCATCGCCTCCTGCCGCGCGACGATGGGGCTGCTGCCTCCAGCGCCCGCCTCGCCAACAGCTGCACCCCCGCTGGCAGTGTTGCCTGCCCCGCCGCCATCCCCCTCTACCGCTGCCGCCTGCAAATAGGATGACAAGGCCTGCACCACCGCGCCACGAAGCCCGTCAGGCAGGTTGCGCAAAAAGGCCGCCCGCTTATCGACATCCTTGGGCACCGGCAGGCTAAGCTGTCCCGCCACCGCGTTGGGCAGCAGTTGGACGGTGTTGGTGGTGGCGATAACGGCGGGGCTTGGGCTGTTGGTGGCGGCGGGTTGGATGTTTAGCAGCCTGGCCATCACGGCCTCGGTCGCTGAATTCGCCCCAGATGGATTCGCCCCTGTTGAATTGGCGCCAGCAAAATTCAGCTGCAGCAGCAGGCGTTGACCGCGTTCCAGCCCCCCATCCGTAACGCTAAGCCGTACCAGCCCAGCCCCCGTTTGCAACAGCCAAAGGCCATCGGGATCCTGCCCCAACACCTGTGCCTCCAGCCGCATTTGACCGCTTTGCCCGATTAAAGCAGCGGGCAAGTTAATGACCCGCCCATCCATGCCAACGGCGTTATTGGCGGCTGGTGTTAAGCGCGCGCCAGGTGTAACAGTAAGATCGGTCATGGTATAATCGACCCCTTGTTGTGATCGGTGCCCCATCTTGCCATCCACCCCCACCCTTTGTCAGCAAAAAGGTCAGCAAAAAGCATGCCCTATGTAACGGCCGAACAATTGCCCGCCCTGTTGCAACCGGGGCAACGCCTGTTGGGGTTGGATATTGGATCAAAAACCATTGGCCTGGCATTATCCGATGCGGGGCGCAGCTTTGCCAGCGCGCTACGCACCCACCCCCGCGGCAAATTCCCCGTCGATTTGGCCATGTTGCGGCAGCTGGTGGATCAGCATCAGGTGGGCGCCCTGATTTACGGTTGGCCATTGACCTTAGATGGCGGTATCAGCCCGTCATGCCAACGGGTTCAGAATTTTGCCGATTTGGTGGTGGCGCAACTGCCCCTGCCCGTGGTGTTGTGGGATGAACGGCTGTCAACTGCCGCCGTTAACCGCATGTTGATTGATCAAGCCGACCAAAGCCGCCAAAAACGGGCGGCCAAGGTTGATGCGCTGGCGGCGGCATGGCTGCTGCAGGGGTTTTTGGACTGCCTGTCCAATGCGCAGCAACGGCAATCCGATTGATTAGCGGGTTAAGGCTTCGTTGATTCGCGTGGCTGCCAAGAGCTGCAATGTCAACAAGCTGTCAGCAACGGATTGTTGCACGACAGTTATGTCATTGGTTTTTTGTGCGCCAGCGGGATAGGATGCCCACATGTTCTCAGGCGCCAAAACGATAACAGGCGTTCCCTTTTCAACGGCGAGACCTACCTCATCCTTTTTCTTAGAATGTTAAATAGTGTAGTCACGAGATAAAAAGAATGTTATAAGTTTCCTGTTGTGTTATTTTTAAGCAGGATTTTTTGTTATGGATAAGATACCGATTCACCATCGCCATGATTTATCGGACAAAGTTTGGGAGAGGTTAGAGCCTCTTTTGCCGGGCAGAAAGGGTTCATGGGGCGGGACAGCAAAAGATAATAGGCTGTTTTAACGGTGTTTTGTGGTGGCTTAGGACGGGCGCGCCTGTGCGGGACATTCCCGCTGATTATGGCCACTGGAGCAATATTCATCGTCGTTTTTGCCGTTGGCGTGACAATGGGGTTTGGGAGAAAAT
>VEQJ01000044.1 GCA_018883285.1 Alphaproteobacteria bacterium | reverse complement strand
GGCTTAGGGGTTAGCTGCTATGGTAAGACTCTAAACCCTTTAAGCGTAACGCACACCAGGAAGGCAAGCATGACGCAGCAAAGCTATATCCAAGGCAAGGTACAGGCCTACTCGAACCAACAAATCCTCTCTGCCTCACCGGCAAGAATTGTTTTCTTGCTGTATGATCGGGCAATTTTCTGGCTGAAAGATGCCATTATCGCCATTGAAGCCAACGAAATTGAACGACGATGGAAGGCCTGCTGCAAAGCGCGCGATATCATCGAACATTTTTTAACGACCCTGAATCTTGAGGAGGGGGGTCAGATAGCTGCCAATCTGGAGAAAATCTTTACCTGTTGCCTGCATCGTTTGCCCGATGTGGACATTAAGAATGATCCAAAGGCGGCTCAGGATGTCATCAACCTGCTGGAACCACTGCGTAACAGCTGGCGTGAGGTGGCGACCCAAATGGATCAGGCCGAGAGTGAACGGCTGGCAAAAGCCAACGGCCTACCCACGCAAAATGCCGCTATCGCGCCCAATCCGGCCGCTCAAGGCAATTTGGTTATTTCCGCCTAGGACTTAGCCAGCAACGGCAGGCTACAGGGTTGGTTGGTTTAGCGACCCAGCAAGACATCCTTGGCCTGGTTAATTCTGGCCGCCACCTTGGCATCGCCGCCGTGATCCGGGTGATAGCGGATCATCAACCGACGGTGGGCAGCACGAATTTGCTCAAGACTGGCACCCTGGGGCAGCCCCAGCAGCTTTAGCGCCTCGGCCTGACTCATACCGCCTTTAGGAGGGGGCGGCGGCGGAGGGGGCGGGGATCGCGAAGGCTTGGGCGGCGGCACAGTTTGGGACGCGCTTGATGCGCTTGGCTTAGCCTGATGCGCCCCAGCACGGTTGGCATTTTTGGCGGCGGCCGCCTTTTGTTCCCGCTCAATCGCTCTGGCCAACCCCGTCAATAGGGATCCCAGCATCAACAGCAATTTCCCCAACCACCGCATCCACAGACGCAACGAAAACACCTCACGCAAGCTGGGCAGGCGTGGCCTAAACCAACCAGCATGGCGGCGGCGTGGGGGGGAATGCGGGGAACTTTTGGCATGGCGGGATGCCCCAGGCCTGATGCCCAGACTGCGCGCCCAATCCATCAGGCGGAATCCTGGGGGCTGATAGCGCCAGGCCTTTGCAACCGCGGCAGGCCTAAAGCTGACCCACCAACGGCTGACCAACAATATCCATACCAAGGCTAAGGTGGTGGCGGTTGGCCATTCGCCCATGCGAAACAAAAATGAACTGACCATAACAATCAGCGACAACAAGCTTAACCGCAGAATCAGGGTAACCAGCAAGGGTCTGGCCAAAACAACCAAACGAATAATCCCCAAGAACCCCAGCAAAACGGCCAATATCAGGCACAACCAAAAAACCTCAACAACCTGTTGCCCCACGGTTATGGGCAAATCGCTGAACATCCAGCCAAAAATTTGTTCGAAATAGCTTGGCGAATTGGCGGGGGGCTGTTGCACCAAACCCGATCCATAATTTTTGGCAGTGGCCGGATGATTGTTGATGACCGTAGCGATCATGATCGCGATTGGTACGGGGGGCATGAACATCCTTACCCCCCAATTATCCCATCAACCCAATCAAGCTAAGACGCATTGGCCGCCATGGCGGTGGCAGCACTAAAGCCTGACGCTGCCGCGGGGGAAGCGTTATTGGCGGCCACCACCGTGGCACTGGTAGCCGTAGAACCATTGGCCATTTGCCCCGAATGTCCTTGGGGCTTTAGCCGCACGGCATCCATCACGCTGCGCAATTCCTGGCGCGCGGTCACATGCGACAGGGTCAGGGTTTCGCCAATACTGACCAAGTCTAACAGCGTTAAGCCTTTCAGGAACATTTCCCGAAAAATCACCCGCTCACACAGACCTGGAATGACCCGAAAGCCAATGCGCTTGGCCAAATTGTCAATCGCCGAAGCCATATCCCGCTTGTTGCGGGCATCCAACTGGCTAAGGCGGTTACGCATCACAATCCAATCAACAACGCCACCGTCACGGGCGGCACGCTGTTTTTTCGCCTCCCACACCATGGCGCTGTAAACACTAGGGCGGGGATTTTGCAAACTATCCTCTGTCACCTCAGCCAGCATGGCAAAATCCAAAAAGCTATCGTTCAGGGGGGTGACCAGGGTATCGGCATAGGAATGCGCCAGGCGGGACAAGAATGTATCGCTACCTGGGCAATCGATGACCAGGGTATCGCACCCAGAGACCAAAACCTCAGCCAATTTGCTTTCGAAATTCGCTCTATCCGCCTCCTGCCCCTCCGCCACGGTGGTCAACACACTGGGCGTCATAACGAAATGCATGGGCATGGGCAGCGACAGTTGATGCTTTTCTGCATATTGCCGACGGTTGGTCAGATACAGACTAAGGGTTCCTTGGCGGGCATCCAGATCAAAGCTGGCGACGTGGCGCCCCTCATGCATAAGGGCGACAATCAGGTGAATAGCGGTGGTCGATTTGCCCGCCCCACCCTTTTCATTACCGACCACAATCACATTCAGCTGAGCAAGGTCGCGTTGCGGGTTGTTGTTGGCGCCGTTTGGTCTGTTGGGGGTATCGATCATCGCTTTATCCTATGCCTGCAGCAAATTATTCTTGGGGCAAGCCGATACAGGCCTTGAAGAAACAATGGGGCGAGTGATGGGATTCGAACCCACGACATCCAGAACCACAATCTGGCGCTCTAACCAACTGAGCTACACCCGCCATGCGCCATTATTTAAGAGGTTTTTGTTGCAAATAGCAATCGGCACCTGGGCAATTTCTTGCGCGATTTGCAAAAATTTTCCCAAGATGACTGCAAGAGGTTGTTAGTGGTCTTTAGACTCCATGCAATAGCGCTCGCTCTATGCATGCAAAGGCAGGATAGACAAGGCGTAGACTATGGTGCAGGGGCGGGATTGGGCGTGGTTGGCGTTGGCTCTGGCTTTTTATCACCTGCTTTATCCGCTGGATTCGCCTTAGCGTCCGCACCATCCTTAGCGTCCTTAGCGCCCTTCCCTTTGCCCAATTCCCGCACAATTTGTTGCAGGTTGGTTGATTCGGCCAGGCGGGTCGCCATGGTACGCTTATCCTCGCCACTGGCGCCGCTGGTTAACGCCTGAAAAGATTTGGCGTGCGCAGTTTTGTCCATCGACGCCGTCCAATCGATGCGCAAATTTTTAAGAACTTCTGGCCGATCCGCCAAAGTCGCCGCAATCGCCAGATTTACCAACATCTCACTGTCTTCTTCGGCCAGTTTGGCGGCACCATCCTTTGGCCTTGCCGGCATTAATGCCAACAGCGCGTTGGTAGCACTCTGCCAATCCTGCGCTTGCCACGCAATGCTGGCACGTAAGCGTGAAGCTTTTTGGCTGGTATCCCCCGCCAATTCAGCAAGGGCAGTTCGCGCCTCACCCAAAGCTGCACTTGCCTGTGCCCGCCGCTGCGTCCGTCGCGCCAGCAGATCTGGTGGCAAGTTGGGCAGATTGGTGCTGTTAAGGGCGGTTACGGCCTGTTGCGGCTGGCGATTCATTAAATAAAGCTCCGCCAAGCGATCCCCAGCCTCGGCCTTATCAATGCCAGTTAGGCGGGTTTTGATTAACGCATCCTGCGCCGTAATAGCCTGATTTAATAGGTCGATTTTGACCAAACGGTTAATCCATTCCTGATAGATTTCTACCGGCACCTTATCGCTGCCCAAATAGTTGATATAGTCCCCCATCAGGGCGGCAGCGGCGATTGGCTTCATCGAATCAGCCAGCTTTTCGCTGTACAGCAAGGCAAACATATTGGCCATTTTTTGGCGAATTTTGTCGGTAAAGCTGTGTTCGGGAAAATTTTTGGTCGCGGATAGCCAGGTTTCAAAGGCCTCACGATATTGCCGATTGGCCTGGTACAATTCCCCCAATTTCAATTGGATCATCAGCTCATTTTCATCACCGCGCCAACCAAAACGCAGGCTATCTATGCGGCTAATCCCCTCCTTCAGCGGCAATTTGCCGGTTTCGGTTTCGGTCAGGGTAGCGTTCAAATCGGCCATCACCGATGTCAATCGGTCGGGGCTATCGCGCAATTTTTGCCAAATGGGCAAGGCCTTTTGGCTGCCATCGGTAATTTTCAACAACTCCGCCTGCAACAATTCAATCTGATCAGCCTGATGTTGATTTAACCCTTGCAGGCCTGCCAATTCGGTAATGATTTGGCGGGCGCGATCAAATTTTTCTGTTACCAGGGCGGCGCGAATCATGGCCTTGCCAATAGCCAGTCGGTACGGGATGGGATAGCTATCGGGCAAGGCGGGTGCCTGGGCAAAGGCCTCAGCCGCATCGGCATAGCGCCCCTGCATCCCCCGCAACAGACCTAACCACAATTTGGCCTCACCCTCATTAATCAACTGGGGAAAGCCCAACAACCGCTCCGCCTCCGCCAGGCGACGCTCCATAATTAAGGTGACCAAAGCCGCCGCCGCCACATCACGGCGGCCGAAAAAGGTTGCATCCTCCTGCTCAATCAGTTGCAACAAGGCCATCGCCTCAGCCGACATGGCATTGGCCAAATAAAATTGCGCCAGGGTCAGCCGCGCCACATTCTTATCAATCCCATCGGCAATCACATTGGCTTCCAGCGCATGGCGCGCCTCACCAAAGCTTTTATGCTCACCCAATTGTTTCCATGTAGCGAAATCCAACAGCTTATTGGGGGCAATGGTTTTGTCCCCCTGATTGCCCGCCCCGATGCTTTGCTGTGCTGGATCAGGGGTGTTGGCCAAAATGTTGCGGCTAAGGTACAAACCCGCCTCGCTGGTAATGGTCAGGGTATCGTTCTGTTGAGTGACCCTTAGGCGATCGGCCAACGGCTCAACCGCAACCCCCTGCACACTGGCCAACAAAGAAAATTCGGGAAAGTGCTTAGCGGTTGACAGGCCAACACCCGGCCTGATGGTCGGCAGGACTTTTACCACATCGCCAACCAGCGGATCATAAACATCCAACAGCTTGTCAGCACCCGCAAGGGTGACGGAGGCTTTTGGCTCACCCGCACCATCGGCCATCACATTGACCACCGCTTCCTGGTCGGGCATCGCTGGCAGGGTTTTAAGGGTCATAATCCACCGATAGCCATCCAATAAGAAAAATGGCGCAACCCCATCGGCCAATTCCATTTGAAGCAAGCTGCCCCCCGGGATCAGGCGGTTGCTAACATTGCGGATAAAGGGGCGCTCCTCCTCTCCAAAATTGGGGGCGGCAATCGCAATCGGCTGGCTGAACACCAAATTGTATCGACCCGCACGGGGATAGGCGGCCATGGAGACTTTTTCGGCAAAAGGAAAGGTCAATATTAACCCCCTGGCCACCACCTGCCGCTGGATCAAAATTTCCCCCTTTGGTTTCACATTGCTATCAGGCTTGGCCAGCGTTTTTTTGTCTATCGCGGCTTTGCCAGTCTCGGTTTTGCTATCCAGTGGTTGACGTTGCGCCAACAGCGCCCGTTCCTTAGCGGTCAGCGACTTGGCGGTGGCCAGCGCCCCCGCCTTTGACTTATCCTGCAACGATTTGGCTTGCGCCAGGCTGGCGGCAGCATCGGGAGACGGCGCCTCACCTGCCATAACATCGGGCACTGGCACCGACGAAGATGGATCTGCCCCTTCATTAGCTGATGATGTTCCCTTAGATTTATCGAATGTCGCTTTGGCTTTGCTGTTGTTGACCTGAGTGGTTTGGGCAGGCTTTTCCTGTACAACCTCCTTCTGGTTAGCACTGTCCTTAGCCGTATTGGCTTGGCCAGCGTCTTTACTGGCTTCTTTTCTGGCCTTGGCCGTTTTGCTGGCGGCCTCATCCCTTGCCGCCTTTTCCTCAGCCTCCTTAATCAGCTTATCGGCATAGGCTGCCCTGGCCTCAACCAACTTCGCCTCTTTGGCTTTGGCCGCCGCCGCCTCCTGCTTTTGCTGCTCAATCTTTTCTTGCTGAATCTGCTCAACCGTCTTCTTTTCAGCCTTATCAGCCGACGCTTTTGCCGCTTCGGCAGCGGGCGGAGGTGGTTCAGCAGGCTTAGCAAAAGGCCTGCCGTTGGGGTTGCGCAGCTCAACCACCACCTTACTGCCAGCACGGTAATGACTGAAATTGGTGCCGGGCGGCACCGCCATGACAAAACGGCTGCCGTCATCGGTGTTGGTGGCTGACGGGCGGCCAAAATCGGCTGGCAAGGCGGCTTCACCCGCAAGGGTAAATCGCCCTGGCTGATCAAACCCGACTCTTAGGGTACCGCCCACCAGGGTCGCGGTGTACCCCCCCACCCGCGCCGACCAGTCAAAGGTAATTCTGATCAAATCCCCCTGATTGGCAAAACGAATGGCCAGCGCGGATTGATCGGACGACGATGCAGATTCATTGGCGGCGGCGGGCTGAGATGCGGCCTTAGATTTAGCGGCAGGGGCAGCCTTACTGGCAACCTTTGCCCATGCAGCCGTATCAGGCGCCATCAGCAACAAGCCCAAAGCCAAAACTGGGATTAATCCGTATAAACCGCGCAAAGACCACCACCCCCTTTATCCATACCCTAACCCATGCCCCAAGCGGGGGGCAAGGGCGGTTGTGCATCGACAGCTCCTGTTTCATAATAAGCCCATCCTGTTAATACTTATCTACGGTGTTGCCATGGCCTATTGGCTGCTTAAGTCGGAACCCTATGCCTATAGCTGGGATCAATTGTTGCGGGATGGCCAAACCGCATGGGATGGGGTTCGCAACCATCAGGCCGCCAACAATCTAAGAGCGATGCAGATGGGGGATCAGGGATTCTTTTATCATTCCAACCAGGGTAAGGCGATTGTTGGGGTGGTCACGATCATCCGCACCGCCTATCCCGACCCCAGCGATGATAGCGGCAAGTTTGTCATGGTCGATGTCGCGCCGATTAACCCGCTGGCCAAGCCTGTATCGCTGGAAATGCTTAAGGCGGATCCACGGCTTAGCAGCCTGGCCATGTTGCGCCAACCGCGACTGTCGGTTAGCCCCGTTACCCCAGCGGAATGGGCGGTTATTGAGCAGCTGGCAAAAGATTAGCCATAATAGAGTCAAGGCCGACGCCCCGCCCTAAACCACCGTTTATAGTCGTTTCAATTTAGAAATATGCAGCCTGCGAAAATGTTACGAGGTCGAGAAACGGAGCGGCTGGGCGCGCCATAGCGCAGCGACGGCGGGAGTGTACACGGAAGTACATGAGCACCGTATCGCAGAGATCGTAACATTTGCAGCACTGGAGATTTTTAAAGTGGAATGGCTATACCGCCCAGCTAATCAGCAGCGCCAAACCAAAGCCAGACAAAATCGCCCCAGAAATCAGGTTAATCCAGCGAAAGTGGGTGACCCTAAGGCGGCTACGCAACAGGGCGGCTAGCCCGCCAATCCCTAACCACCAGGCAGCCGACCCAACAAAAACCCCCAGCACCAACATGTAATGCGGCATCCGCCCACTGCCCTCTGGCACCACGCCAAAGCTAGCAAAAACCGAAATAAAGGCGATTAGAGAAATGGGGTGGTACAGCAACAACAACAGGGTGCTGACATAGTATCCAACCAGTCGGTGCAGGCCGATGCCATTATTGACGCCATCCTCCAGCTTGCCTTCATAGGATGGTGGGTGCCGCAACGCCTTAATCCCCAGATACACCAGCAAAAAGCCCGCTCCAATCATCAGAAAGTCGTGCCAATCCCGCAAGAAATCGGTAACAATGGTCAGGCTGAAGGTTGCAATCAGGCCAAAAATCGCATCGGCGGTGGCCGCGCCCAACCCTGAGGACAGGCCAGCCAACCATCCGTGGTTCAGGGTGCGCCGCAAACAAAGCACCCCAACCGGCCCTACAGGAACAGCCAGGGTCATGCCAACAAAAGCACCGCGAATCAAATAGTCGATATAGGGGTATAAATGCTCAATCATCGCCTTCTTGCAATTCAGATGGCATGGGTATAGCGTATTTAGGCTGACTCGGCCATAGGGCTATCAGCATTCTTTTCAAAAGTGTTGACCAACCCTGACC
>VEQJ01000304.1 GCA_018883285.1 Alphaproteobacteria bacterium | reverse complement strand
GGGATAGGGAATCGAAAACATCCCGCCCGCTTTTGTAGGAAAAACACAGCTGATCGAAAACAATTTCCCCCTTTGGTACCACAATCGGTTGCGCGCCAGGCGCATCGGTCAGCTCAATCGGGCGGGTAATTTTGGATAGCCCCTCCTTAATCGTGCCAAAATGCTCATAAAACATGGTGATATGATAGACAGTTTCAACAGTTTGGCTGCAAAGCTGGGCGATTAGCACAATAATCAGGCTGATATCGCCGACCGACAACTGCTGCTGTTGCCATTTTTGATAGATAAGCCAGCTGAAAGCGACCATCAGCAGGGCAACCGCAACATCAAAAGCCCCCCAGATTAAATCCTGAAATAGGGCTGCCCGCTTCCAACGATCGGTCAAATCCTCTTGATAATGATTAAAACGCTGCAATTCCTGATGCTGGTGGGAAAAAAGCTTGATGGCTGAGGCATTGCTGACCGCATCAACGGTGACCGCCGACAGGGCAGAATAGGATTCAGAGCTTGCATAGTTAAGGGCGACAGAGCGATAGCTTAGAAAGGCAACGACAGCCAATAAGCCAACAATCCACCCCAACAAACTATAGGCCAAGGATGGGGCAATATTGAACAGCAGAAAAAAGGATACCAGGCTGTAAATCACCGTCGGTATAAACGCCTGAACAAAACTGCCCCAAAAAATTTGGTTGCCCGCTTCGGCCACTCGGCGAATTTGGTTGGCCAGGGAACCAGCAAAATGATCCTGAAAAAACTGTTGGGAATGTTGCAACAAATAGCGAAACAGGCTTTCGCGGGTAAAATTGGATACATCGCCCCAACCGTAACGCATTACCAACCCACGCAGCCGATAGATAACGACCCGTGACAGCATCAGGATGGCCAATAGCGTTAATGCTGAAGCAATAGTGGGTGCATAGCCCCCAAGTGCCTTGTCCGAGGGCATCCATCCAGCCTGAGTTGTGCCAGGGGTACTTGCCAAAATGGCGTTGGTCACCAGTTTGTAGGCGTAAGGCAAAAAGGCTTCGGTAAGAACGGCCAAGACTGAGGTTGCCAAAATTGCTACCGCCGCCCATTGGCCACGGCGGCCGCAGTGGCGAAAAACATAGCCCAAAAAGGGAAAAACTTTGCCAGGGGGTGGGGGCAGTGAAAACATCATTTTATCCTTAAAATTTTATCAAAATATAAGTTATAATAATTTATTAAAAAATCAATCACAAAAATGACGCGGGATGACGGGGTTTGCCTTACTGGTTAGCCAGCTGGGGTATATAAGCCAAGGCGCCCGTACTTGGTCAGCAATGGATGACCGTTAGCCGCGCAGGGTTTGGGGCGCTTGCCTAGGCCTGCACCCGTGCCTCAACCGGCCGCAGGGCGGGCAGATACAGCAACACCGCGCTGGCCACATAGATGGACGAATAGGTACCAATCAACACGCCCCAAACCATGGCCAGGCAAAAGGTAAAGGTCACCTCACTGCCGAAAAACAGCATGGCCAGGGTGGCCAACATCACCGTGCTGGCGGTCATGATGGTGCGCGACAGGGTTTCCGTGACGCTAAGATTCATCAATTGCCGCATCGGCATCGTTTTGTATTTGCGCATGTTTTCACGCAGGCGGTCAAACACCACGATGGTGTCGTTAATCGAATAGCCAGCCAGGGTCAACAGCGCCGCCACCTCAACCAAATTAAACTCACGCCCCAACAGTGCCAGCAGGCCTACCGTGGTCAACACGTCATGCATGGTGGCAAAGAGGGAGGTTGCGCCAAATTGACATTCAAATCGCGCCCACCCAGACGCCCCAATGCCGATCATCGACAACAGCAGTGCCCAAATCGCGCTGCCAATCAATTCCTCACCGACCTTGGGGCCAACCG